>CAIRYF010000301.1 GCA_903882725.1 uncultured Simplicispira sp. | reverse complement strand
AGCACCACGGCGGTTGGGTAAAGACAGAGAGTGGCCGCAGCATCGGTGCCGGTTTTATCGCCTGGCTGCCCGCCCATGACGGTAAGGAATAGTTGCGATGACCCGCATAGGCCTGATCGAAGACAACATTGAATTCCGGGACAACCTGGCTTTCTTCCTGCGCCGGGACAGGTTCGCCATCGCGTTCGAGTGCGATGGCCAAGCGATCGACCGCACTCTTGCAGAGCACCCATGGGATTTGATTTTGCTTGACCTGGGCCTGCCCGACGAAGACGGACTGGCCATAGCAAGCCGTCTGCGCGCGCAGCAACCGGCACTGGGCATTGTCATGCTGACTGCCCGGGGCAGTCTTGACGAACGTGTGAGTGGAATGCGCGAGGGTGCCGATGCCTACCTGGTAAAACCGGTGGACTTTCGGGAACTGATGGCCGTGCTGAAAAGTTTGCTGCGCCGTCTGGACACCGGGGAAAAGTCAGCGGAAAAGCCCGCAAGTAGTGCTGTAGAAAAGCCCCCCGTGTGGCAGTTGCGGCCAGCGCAATTGCAACTCGTTCCCCCAGAGGGGGCACCCATCAAACTAACCGGCCGCGAGGCGAAACTCCTTGGCCACATGGCCCGTTCCTACCCCAATGCAGTTGCGCGCCAAGTTCTGGTCGACTCAAGCGATGCGGTATTGACCCAACTGGACTCCCGACACCTGGAAGTCGCCCTGAGCCGCTTGCGTAAGAAAATTCTGGATGCTACAGGGCAAGGACTCATCCTGGCATCGCGCAGCGAGGGCTACCTGTTTGGCGCGCCCATTCGCCTCGACACGGACGATTCATAAGCAGTTTGGCAGCCACACAGAAATGCAAGCTTTCGTGAGGTTCTGCAAGCAATAGAGAGCACTTAAACCTCTGATTTTGATAGCTTCTGAACGATACGCGCGCGCGACGCGAAAGAATCGTTTTGGAGAAGCTCATTGTCATTTTGCTACCGCCAGCACCTGGGGTTCGGGTTCCCGTTTCTGCTTTGTATTGCATCGGCTTCTGCACAAACAACACCAGACGCCGGTGCCTTGCGCCAGCAGATCGAACGACAAATTCCACAGACTCTGCCGGGCGAGCAAAAGCCGCTCACCGCACTCCCACCCGAATACAAACCAGCTCCCGGCCTTGCGGTCACCGTCAAACAATTCCGCTTTGATGGCCACACGCGGCTAACGGCGGAGCAACTTGCGCCGGCACTCGTCTCCTTTACCAACCGCCCGCTCGACTTTGCCGGCCTGCAGCAAGCCATGGCCGCTGTCAGTGAGGCCTACCGCGCCGCTGGCTGGCTGGTGCGCGTCTATCTGCCCCGACAAGACATTACCGACGGCATCGTCACCCTGCAAATTGTTGAGGGTGTCCTTGGCAAGGTGATCATCAGCGACCCACTGCCCCTGCGCTTTTCAAGCGAGCTCGCGCAAGCCCATGTCGCTGCTGCCCAGCCCACCGGCCGGGCCCTGAATGCCACCGCACTTGACCGCGCCCTGCTGCTGTTGGACGACCTGCCCGGCATCGCCGTCTCCGGCAATCTCGCACCTGGCGCGGGCGAGGCCGAAACCGACCTCATCCTCAAACTGGGCGACGAAGCTTTGGCAAGTGGTGAAGCCGGTCTGGACAACACCGGCGCACGCTCCACGGGCGCGCTGCGCCTGACGTTTAGCACCATGCTGAGCAGCCCGCTAAAAATTGGCGACCAACTCACCGCAAACCTCATCCACAGCGAGGGCAGCGACTACGCACGCGTCGCCTATTCCCTGCCCATCGGCTATGACGGCCTGCGCCTTGGCGTTAACGCCTCGCGCCTGGACTACGAAGTCATCGCTCCTGAATTCAAGGCCGCCAACATCCGCGGCAACTCCACCAGCCTCGGCCTGGATGCGTTGTATCCGCTCATCCGTTCACGGGCCCGCAATGTGTACCTCTCGGGCGCTTTTGATGACAAGGCTTTTGACAACAGAGCCAATGGCGCCACCAGCACCCACTACGGCGTGCGTAGTTTCGGCGTCGGGCTGATGGGCAACATTTTTGACAGCTGGGGCGGTGGCGGGGCCAATATGGCAAGCATTAACCTAACCGCGGGCGCGGTCGATCTCAATGGGTCGCCCAACAAGGCCACCGATGCCACCACGACGCAAACGCATGGCGACTTCACCAAGCTGCGCTACGCACTGTCGCGTCAGCAGGCGCTAACCGGGGATTTGTCGCTTTACGCTTTGCTCACGGGCCAGTTCGCCAACAAAAACCTCGACTCTTCCGAGAAATTTTTCCTTGGCGGATCCAGCGGTGTGCGGGCCTACCCGTCCAGCGAAGGCGGCGGCAGCGAAGGCACGCTGCTTAACCTCGAACTGCGCTGGCGTGCCCAGCCCAACCTGGTCGTCACCGGCTTCTACGACTGGGGCAGCGTCATGGTGAACAAAAACAACAACTTTACCGGCGCGCCGGCACTGAACCGCTTCGAGCTCGACGGCGCTGGTGTGTCGGTTGCCTGGACTGGCCCCATAGGGCTGGCACTCAAAGGCACTTACGCCCGCCGCTGGGGGAACAACCCAAACCCAGATGCCACCACCGGGAACGACCAAGACGGCACGCTCATGTACGACCGTTTCTGGGTGACCGCCAGTCTGCCATTTTGATACCGGACCCCCACCATGACCACTTTGCAGATATACCAAAACGCCGTAGCCCTTGACCGCGAGCGCCATCGCCACCTCAAAATCAAAGGCCAAAACCCTGCCCTCTTTGCGGCCACGATGCACGCTGTGCCGCTGGTGGCGGTGGAGTTT
>CAIRYF010000300.1 GCA_903882725.1 uncultured Simplicispira sp. | reverse complement strand
TCAATCCAAAAATCAAAACCAAGGTGGTGTGGGTCAACGAATGGTTTAGCCCGCCCAAAGAAACCGAAGCCGCCACCAGCCTGATCAACGGCGGCGCTGATGTGTTGTTCCAAAACACCGACTCGCCCGCCGTACTCAAAACCGCACAAGAAAAAGGTGTGCGCGCCTTTGGTTGGGATTCGGACATGACCGCCTATGGCCCCAAGGCACACCTTGGCTCGGCCATCATCAACTGGACGCCGTACTACACCAAGACTGTCAAAGATGCGCTGGACGGCACTTGGAGCACTGGCCAAGCCTGGTGGGGCGTCAAAGAGGGCGCGATTGATTTGGTATCCATCGCCGAAGACGTGCCCACAGACATCCGCGCCAAAGTGGACGAAGTCAAAAATGGCCTCAAAAACGGCAGCTTTGCCATCTGGAAAGGCCCGCTGCAGGACAACCAAGGCAAAGAAGTGCTGGCCAAAGGCGCGGTAGCCGATGACAAATTTTTGGTCGGCGTGGGTTTTTACGTCAAGGGCGTAGAAGGTCAAGTGCCGGGGGGCGATAAAAAATAATTATGGTCAAAATGGCCTCTAGCCCTTATATAACCTGCGCTAGTAGCTATATTTTTTGATAAGCATCACGCACTCAAGACCCGCTTTCAAGGCCATAATCACCACCCTCGGCGCTGCGCCCCAGCGCCGGGTTTTTATTTTTTTGGGGCCATGTAGAGGAACACCATGTACAAAAACCTCGCCGCCACGCTTGTGGCTGCTTGTTGCGTCGCGCCCGCTTTGGCGCAAACCACCCCCGCACCAGCGCCTTTAAAGGTCGGCTTTGTCTATGTCACGCCGGTGCTGGCCGCTGGCTGGACACGCCAGCACGACGACGGACGCAAAGCCGTCCAAGCCGCGCTGGGTGCCAAAGTACACACCACCGCCGTCGAAGACGTGCCCGAAGGTGCCGACGCCGAGCGCGTGATTCGCGACTTGGCGCGCACCGGCCATCAGCTGATCTTTACCACCAGCTTTGGCTATATGGAGCCGACGCTGAAGGTGGCGCAAGATTTTCCAGGGGTGAAGTTTGAGTCGATCACCGGCTACAAAACCACGCCCAACGTGGCCACGGCCAACGCGCGCTATTACGAGGGCCGCTACTTGGCTGGCATTGCTGCTGGCCGCATGAGCCAAGCCGGTGTAGCCGGTTATGTGGCGGGTTTTCCAATTCCAGAGGTGCTGCAAGGCATCAATGCCTTTACGCTGGGAATGCGCTCGGTCAACCCGCAAGCGCGGGTCAAAGTGGTCTGGCTCAACGCCTGGTTTGATGCCCCGCGCGAGCGCGACGCTGCCATGACGCTGCTGGATCAAGGCGCGGACGTGCTGGCCTTTCACACTGCCACCAACGCGGTGATGGTGGCGGCGCAAGAGCGCGGCAAACTGGCCGTGGCCTACCACTCGGATATGCGCAACGTGGCACCCGACGCGCAAATTGTCGCCGTCACGCACCAATGGGGCGACTACTACACCCAGCGCACCCGCGCGGTGCTGGACGGCCACTGGAAGAGCGGCAACGTCTGGGGCGGCGTGCGCGAGGGGATGATCCGCGTGGGTGACTTTGGCTCCAAAGTACCGCCTGCGGTGCAGCAAGAGCTGTTAACCCGTCAAAAAGAGATAGCTGCTGGCCAGCTGCAGCCTTTCCGTGTCGTGGCAGGCGCTGGCGCAGTGGCAGTGCGCGACAACGCTGGCAATGCAGTAATTGCCCCCGGCCAAGCACTGACAGATGCGCAAATTTTGCAAATGAACTGGCTGGTCGAAGGCGTGCAAGGCCAAGTCAAGCACTGAGCGTTGGATTGAGCAAACCGCGCTGGCCGGGGTCATTTCTGAAGCAAAATGTGGCTCTAGCGCTTGATAATCAAGCGCTAGCAGCTATCAAAATCATAGTTTAAGCGGGGTAAAAATGAGCATCAAAAGTGACAAATGGATTCGCCGCATGGCCCAGCAGACCGGCATGATTGAGCCGTTTGAGCCGGGCCAAGTACGCGAAGTGGATGGCAAAAAAATCATCAGCTCCGGCACCAGCAGCTACGGCTACGACATCCGCTGTGCGCCCGAATTCAAGGTGTTCACCAACATCCACAGCACCGTGGTCGATCCAAAAAACTTTGATGAAAAAAGCTTTGTCGATTTTTACGGCGACTCTTGCATCATTCCGCCCAACAGTTTTGCG
>CAIRYF010000299.1 GCA_903882725.1 uncultured Simplicispira sp. | reverse complement strand
CTGGTGGTGCTGTTTGCCGCCGTCACCGCCACCCGCGAAGAGCGTGCGCGCGAATACGCCATCATGCGAGCCCTTGGCGCGCGCGCCAGCTTGCTGCGCCAAGTGCAGCGCGCCGAGCTGGCCGGTGTCGGCCTGCTGGCGGGTTTTTTGGCCAGCGCGGTGGCGGTGCTCGTCGGCTGGGCGCTGGCGCATTACGTGTTTGAGTTTGCGTGGACCGCCTCGCCGTGGGTGCCGTTGATGGGCAGCTTGGTGGGTGCAGTGCTGGCGCTGCTGGCCGGTTGGTGGGGGCTGCGCGAAGTGCTACAGCGCCCGGTGATGGACACCTTGCGCCGCGCAGCAGAATAAAATCACCCCTTGATTAACTATTATTTTGATAGCTAATAGCGCTTATGGCATAAGGGCTAGAGGCCATTTTTACTATGAATTGCCCCGTAAAACACCACGTACCGCTGACCGCGCCAGCCAAGGCCACTGCAAGCGCTGGTGGCGCGTTTTTACGACCTGATGGAGCTGGAGCGCGCTACGGCGAACTGCGCGCCAGCCACGGCACCACGCTGGACGATGCGCGGCAAAAGCTGTTTTGGTTTTTGTGCGGCTGGATGGGCGGCCCCGACTACTACCAAGAGCGCATCGGCCACCCGCGCTTGCGCGGGCGCCATCTGCCGTTTTCCATTGGCATCAAAGAGCGTGACCAGTGGGTTTCTTGCATGGATCAAGCCATGCAAGAAACCCAAGTGCCCGAGCCGCTGCGCCAGCGCCTGACCGAGAGTTTTATGACCACCGCTGATTTCATGCGCAACAAAGGCTAGAGCAGGCGGGTAGACATTGTTGGGCAACGGGCTTTGGACTGGCATTTACGCATACTAAAACCGATACGAACCTACAGCACGGATTGAGGAAATCGTCTTGCATCCGCCCTTACATTTTGGGCAAAAGAACAAAAAAAAGCGTGCTACCTGTTCGATAGCACGCTTTTTCTTTGTGTGGGTGGTGGGTCCTGACAGATTCGAACTGTCGACCTACGGATTAAGAGTCCGCTGCTCTACCAACTGAGCTAAGAACCCCACGCTTTCAATAGTTCTGCATTTTGCAGAGCTGCAAATTATGCACTAGATTTTCTAACTATTCGCTCAAAAAAATCAAAAAATAGGCTCTAGAAATCAATGCATTGCGTTGCGGCTGGCCAGCTCGACAAACAAGCCACACTGATCGAGCGCGCCCAAGCCGTGTTCGACGCTTTGGGCGTACAGGCTTTCTAGCAAAGTGCTGACCGGTGCATCAAAGCCGATATCGTGCGCGGTGGCCAGAGCGTTGCGCAGATCTTTCAGTTGCACTGCCATGCGTCCGCGCGCAACAAAGTCGCGCTCTACCATGCGCTGGCCGTGGACTTGCAAGATGCGGCTGTCGGCAAAGCCGCCGCTGATGGCTTCGCGCACTTTGGCCATGTCGGCACCGCCTTTGGCGGCAAACAGCAGCGCTTCGGCGACAGCGGCAATGTTGATGCCAACGATCATTTGGTTGGCCAACTTGGCCAGCTGACCGGTGCCGTGCGGGCCCACGTGGGTGGCGTGGCCCAAGGCATTGAGCACCACCAGTGCCCGCTGAAAATCGGCTGCCTTGCCCCCGGCCATGATGGCCAGCGTGCCCGCTTCAGCGCCCATCGTACCGCCCGAGACCGGCGCATCCAAGTGCGATACGCCCATTTCACCCAAGCGCGCCGCGTGGTCGCGTGCTTCGCTGGGTTGGATGGAGGCCATCTCGATATACAAGCTGCCAGCGCGCAAGGCGTGCGCACTGCCTTGCGCAAACAGCACTTCAGTGACGACGGGGCCGTTTTCTAGCAAGCTGATAGTAATGTCGGCGTGGCGCGCAGCGTCTGCGGCGCAGCTGTGGACGGCGGCACCGGCTGAGGCCAGCGGCTCGGCCTTGGCGCGGGTACGGTTCCAGACATGGACACGGTGGCCAGCCTCGCACAAGCGCCGGGCTATGGGCAAGCCCATCATGCCGGTGCCCCACACGGCGACAGTGATGGGAGTGGTGGTAGCAGGGGTAGCAAGAGCGCAGGCGGGGGAGACAGAAGCGGTCATGGGCAACAGCGTGGAAGTCAGTGACAGCGCCATCATGGGCGCTTTCTGCGCGCCTGCCTGTCAGGCAGCTTGCAACGGGGCTTGCCTGTTGATAAACCTGTGTTTGATTTTGCGCCTGCACCGCTTTCTACAATGGCACCATGCCTGCACACGACCTTTTTTCTGGCGCTGACCCCAGCGCATCCTCCAGCGCCGGCGTCTCGCCCTTGCTGGCACACCTCAATCCTGAACAACTCGCCGCCGTGACGCTCCCTGCTGGCCATGCGCTGATTTTGGCCGGCGCTGGCTCGGGCAAAACGCGCGTGCTGACTACGCGCATTGCTTGGTTGCTGCAAAACGGCTTGGCCTCGCCCGGCGGCATTTTGGCGGTGACCTTTACCAACAAAGCCGCCAAAGAAATGGTGGTGCGCTTGTCGGCCATGCTGCCCGTGAGCGTGCGCGGGATGTGGATTGGCACCTTTCACGGCCTGTGTAACCGCCTGTTGCGTGCGCACCACCAAGCGGCCGGTTTGCCGCAGACGTTTCAAATTTTGGACACGCAAGACCAGCTGTCGGCCGTCAAGCGCCTGTGCAAGCAATACAACATCGACACCGAGCGCTTTGTGCCCAAGCAGTTGCAATACTTTATTGCTGGCTGTAAAGAAGACGGCAAACGCCCCGGCGATGTGCTGGTGGCCGAGCACGACACCGACGGGCGCAAAAAGGTCGAGCTGTACCAGCTGTACGAAGAGCAATGCCAGCGCGAAGGCGTGGTCGATTTTGGCGAACTGATGCTGCGCAGTTACGAGCTGCTGCGCGATAACGATGCGATTCGCGCACATTACCAACGGCGCTTCCAGCACATCTTGGTGGACGAGTTTCAGGACACCAACAAGCTGCAATATGCCTGGCTCAAGCAACTGGCGGGCGATGCGGTCGAGGGCCGTTTTGAAGCGCGGGGCAGTGTGATTGCCGTCGGTGACGACGACCAAAGCATCTACGCCTTTCGCGGCGCGCGTGTGGGCAATATGGCGGACTTTGTGCGCGAATTTGATGTGCAGCGGCAAATCAAGCTAGAGCAAAACTACCGCAGCTACAGCCATATTCTGGATTCAGCCAACGCGCTGATCAGCCACAACAGCCAGCGCCTGGGCAAAAACTTGCGCACCGAGCAAGGCGCGGGCGAACCGGTGCG
>CAIRYF010000298.1 GCA_903882725.1 uncultured Simplicispira sp. | reverse complement strand
CCAAACCCGCCGATGCAGCCATGCCCGGCGGGTTTTTTGTTGCCCCTACCGAAGCCCCCCACCCTGACCCCTGCGCCGCACGGCAGCCACGATGGCACCTGCACGCTTGGTGCGTCCGTGGAGCTTTTACCGTGTCTTTAGAAAATAATCCGCCCCAGCGCAGCAGCTTGCGTAGCGCCATCGTGGCCTTGGCCTTGTCGGCCAGTGGGCTGGTCGGCATTGCTTTGAATGAAGGCTACAGCGAGCGCGCCATCATCCCCGTCAAAGGCGATGTGCCCACCATTGGCTTTGGCACGACGCAAGGGGTGAAGCTGGGCGACAGAACCACGCCACCGCAGGCGCTGGTGCGGGCGCTCAAAGACGTCAACCGCTTTGAAGCGCGGCTCAAGCAATGCGTGCGCGTGCCCCTGCACCAGCATGAATACGATGCCTATGTCGGGTTTTCCTACAACGTGGGCAGCGGCGCATTTTGCGACTCACGCCTGGTGAAAAAGCTCAATGCCAGCGACTACCCCGGCGCGTGCAAAGAGCTGCTGCGCTGGACGTATTTCCAAGGCAAAAACTGCGCCCGTGCCGAGAATGCCCGCCTGTGTGGTGGCCTGGCCACGCGCAGGCAGGAGGAATACCGCCAGTGCATGGGAAGCAACGCCGCCCTATGAGTGCCGAATACCAAGTAACGCAACTGGCCAGCAGCAGCACCCTGACGGGCAGCAGCTTTATTTTTATCTTACTGACGGTGGGCGGGGCGGCGGTGGCGCTCTTGCGCTGGTTTGCCGCGCGCGTGCTGGCACAAATAGAGCAACGCATGAGCCGAGTCGAAGCCATCGAAGAACAAATTGCCGCCGACGTGCGCGACCACACCGTGCGCATTGCCCGGCTGGAATCCATTGCCGCCACGGCCCCCAGCCACGAAGACCTGAGCAAGATGTACCAATCTATCCACCAATTGGGCCAGACGGTACACCAACTGGTGGGCGAGAACCGGGGGCAAAGCGACAGCCTGCGCCTGATTTTGAGCCGCCTGACCGAAAAACCAACCAAGCCGATGGACTCGCTGTAACCATGCACCGCCCTACCGACCCTTTGGCCCGCCGCCGCAGCTTGCTGGCGACGCTGTATTTTGAACCGGCCTGCACGGCGCGCGTGCGCCAGTTGGTGCTGCAAATGGAGCTGGTGCATAACTTGGCTGTGAGTGGCGACTTGGTGCGCGCGGATTTGTGCTGGCTGCAAGAGGTGGGCTTGGTGCAACTGAACGGCGATACAGCGCAACTGACCGAGCGCGGCAGCGACACGGCCCAAGGCCGGGCCAGCTTTGCGGGCCTTGCGGGCTAGCAGCATGGCGCACCCGAAAGAAAAACAGTTGCAACTGCGCGCTGCCTATATTGGTGGCCTGCCTTTAGAGCAAGCTGCCCAGCACACGGGCGTACCCCACTCCAGCGCACGGCGCTGGAAGGGCGAGGCCAAAGCGCGCGGCGACGACTGGGACAAATTCCAAGCCGCCAGCCTGATAGTGGCCGGTGGCGGCTTTGACCAAAGCATGGGGCGCGTGGCCGCTGCCGTGCTGCTGCGCGCCGAGGCGGTGATGCAGCGCCTGCAAGACCCCGAGATTGACCCGCTCGATGCCGCCCGCGCCATTGCCAGCCTGAGCGACAGCTTGGGCAAAGCCAAAGCCGCCATGCGCGCCCTGATGCCCGAGACCGATGTGCTGGCGGTAGAGACCGGCGCGGTCAAGGCGTTTGTGGAATTGCTCATTCGCCTGCACCCAGCCAGCGCAGCCGCCGCACTGGCGGCAATGGAAGCCTTTGCCCAAGGCCAGCGTTAATTTTTACCACGCACTATGGCCACCAGCAACCCCAAATTAACACCCAAAGCGGCAGCAGCTGACCTGGCCGCCTTTGCCACGCAGTTGCGCCAGCGCATTGAGGCGCAGGTGGATGGCTTTGACCCCGACCCACGCCAGATAGTGCAGCGCCGGGCCAAGGCGCAAGAAGATTTTGGCTTTTTTGCCCAGACGTACTTTCCGCACTACATCAGGAGCCCACACCGCAGCCAGTTGCACGATTACTTGTTTGCGCGCCTACCGGCCATTGTGGCCAGCGCCAAGGGCGAGACCGACGCCATTGCCGCGCCACGCGGTGAGGCCAAGAGCACCTTGGTCAGCCAGTTGTTTGTGCTGTGGTGCTTGGTAACCGGGCGCAAAAAGTACCCGGTGATCGTGATGGACAGCATCGACCAAGCCTATCCGATGCTCGAAGCCATCAAGGCCGAGCTGGAGTTCAACCCGCGCCTGTTGCTGGATTTTGCCGAAGTGACGGGGCAAGGGCGGGTCTGGCAAAGCGGCACCATTGTGACGCGAGGCGATGCCAAGGTGCAGGTGGCCGGTAGTGGCAAAAAGCTGCGCGGCCTGCGCCACGGCCCGTGGCGGCCTGACCTGTGCGTGCTGGACGATATTGAGAATGATGAGCTGGTGCGCAACCCCGAGCAGCGCGACAAGCTGCAAGCGTGGTTGACCAAAACCGTGCTGCCCTTGGGCGGTGCTGGGGCCAAGTTTGACGTGGTGTATATCGGCACCATCCTGCATTACGACAGCGTATTGAGTCGCACGCTGGCCAACCCGATGTGGCGCACGGCGCGCTTTAAGGCACTGCTGCAATGGCCCGACGATATGCAGCTGTGGCAGCAGTGGGAAGAGCTGCTGCGCAACGAAGGCGAAGAGGCCGCAGACCAGCTTTACACCCTGCGTAAAGACGACATGGAAGCCGGGGCGCAGGTCAGTTGGGCGGCGCGTGGCCTGCTGCAGCTAATGAAAATCCGCGCCCGCGATGGGCACAGCACCTTTGATTCGGAATACCAAAACGACCCAGTGGCCGGGGACAGTGCCCCGTTTGCCAACGTCCTCAAATACTGGGAGCACCAAGACACCAGCGCAGAGTACCTGACCTTTGGCGCTGTAGACCCCAGCCTAGGCAAAGCCGGTGCCAGCCGCGACCCCTCGGCCTTGCTGGTGGGGCGCTTGAACCGCGCTACCGGGGTGCTGGACGTGGTGGCCGCTGACATCAAAAAGCGCCTGCCCGACCGCATCATCGAAGACGTGATTGCCCTGCAACGGCGCTGGAACTGCTGCCTGTGGGTGGTCGAGAGCGTGCAGTTTCAGGAGTTCTTCCGCACCGAGCTGGTCAAAAGAAGCGCCGCCCAAGGCGTGCCGGTGCCAGCGCGCGCCGTGCAGCCCATTGCCGACAAGCTACTGCGCATTGAGAGTTTGCAGCCGCACATGGCCAATGGGCTGATTCGCCTGCACGCCAGCCAAACCACGCTGATAGAGCAGCTGCGCCACTTTCCCAAAGCCGACCACGACGATGGCCCCGACGCGCTGCATATGCTGTGGATGGCCGCGCAAAGCGGCACGGGCCTGCCCTTTGTGACCACCAGGGCGCGCACAGACGCTGCCCGTGGCCAGCGCCGGGGCAAAGTGAACCTGCACGGCTACCGCAAGCCCTGAACCTGAACGTATCCCCCTATGGCTACCGACCCCCTCAATCAGCAACACCTGGCCAGCCGTGCGCGCAGCCTGGATTTTTACGCCTTGGGGATGTGGCTGCCCAACCCCGACCCGATTTTGAAGGCGCAAGGCAAAGACATTGAGGTCTATCGCAATATGCGCAGCGACGCGCTGATTGGTGGCAGCATCCGGCGGCGCAAGAGTGCCGTCAAAGCCTTGCAGTGGGGGCTAGACCGGGGGCGCGCAGCCAGCCGCACCACCCGTGCCGTGCAAACCATGCTGGACGGGCTGGACCTGGAGCGCATCATGGGGCAAATGTTGGATTGCACCCTGTATGGCTACCAACCGATGGAAGTGCTGTGGCAGCGCAGCGCCGGGCTGCTGGTGCCCCACGATGTGCAGGGCAAGCCACCGGAGTGGTTTTGCTTTGATATGGACAACCAACTGCGCTTTAAGACCCGGCAAGACCCCACGCTGGGCGAGTTGCTGCCCGAGCGCAAATTTTTGCTACCGCGCCAAGACCCGAGCTATCAAAACCCCTACGGCTTTGCCGATTTGAGTATGTGCTTTTGGCCGCTGGCTTTTAAGAAGGGCGGCATGGAGTTTTGGCTGGGCTTTGCCGAAAAGTTTGGCAGCGCCTTCAGCGTGGGCAAGCTGCCCAGCACGGCCAGCCCGGAAGAACGCGCTGCACTATTAGATAGTTTGGATGCGCTGATACAAGATGGCGTGGCCGTCATCCCCAACGATGGCAGCATTGAGATCAAAGAGATGGCAGGTAAAAGCGCCAGCGCCGACCTGTACGAGCGCCTGGTGCTGCACTGCCGCAGCGAAATCAGCATTGCCCTGCTGGGGCAAAACCAAACCACCGAGGCCAGCGCCAACAAGGCCAGTGCCAGCACTGGGCTAGAAGTAACGCGAGAGCTGCGCGATGGCGATGGTGCCATTGTGGCCGCCGCCATGAACCAATTGATTGCTTGGGTGTGCCAAGCCAACTGGGGCGAGGGCACGCCAGCGCCGGTGTTTAGCCTGTGGGACCAAGCCAGCCAAGACAGCCTGCAAGCGGCCCGCGACAAAAGCAACTATGACGCCGGGGCGCGTTACACCGCCAGCTATTGGATGCGTGCCTATGGCTACCAAGAAGGCGACTTGCAAGCCAGCACGGATACGCCAATGCCAACGCCAACGCCAAAGACAGCAGCAGCCCCCGCCAGCGCGGCCTTTGCCGAGGCCAGCCAAGCGCCTGACCCAGTAGCGCCGCAAGTGGATGCACTGCTAGAGGCCAGCGCCCCGCAGTGGCAAGGCATGGTGGCACAAGTGCAGGCGCTGCTGACCAAGGGCGATGATTTGGCACAGGTGCAGCAAGCGCTGCTAGAGGCTTACGGCCAGCTGGACAGCGCCGAGCTGGTCAAACTGATGGCCGCTGCTTACGCGCTGGCGCAATTGAAGGGCATGGATGCCGTGCGCAGTGGACTCTAAAAATGAACCTAGGCTTTGGCACCCCGTGGCAAGAGCAGATTG
>CAIRYF010000297.1 GCA_903882725.1 uncultured Simplicispira sp. | reverse complement strand
GGGCTAGAGGCCTATTTGATGCTTATTTGGCTGTTTTAGCTGTTTTAGGGCTTCAAAAAATGCGCAAACGTCTGGCGAAATTTAGCCACTTTGGGGCCGACCACGGCGGCGCAGTAGCCTTGGTTTGGGTTGCGCGCATAGTACTGGTGGTGGTGGTCTTCCGCCGGCCAAAAATTTTGCTCAGGTGCCAGCTCGGTGGTCAGTGGAGCGTCAAAGACGCGGTCTTGCGCCAATTGTTCCAGCATCGCTTGCGCCACCTGTTGCTGCTCTGGCGTATGAAAGTAAATGCCGCTGCGGTATTGCGTACCCACATCATGGCCTTGGCGGTTGGGCGTGGTCGGGTCGTGAATGGCAAAGAAAATTTCCAAAATTTGCTGCGTGCTGATGACGGCGGGGTCAAACGTCAGGCGCACCACTTCGTTGTGGCCGGTGCGACCAGTGCAAACTTGTTCGTAGGTGGGCTGCAACAGCGCGCCGTTGCAATAGCCGCTTTGCACGTGGCTGATGCCGCGCACACGCTCAAAAACAGCTTCGGTACACCAAAAGCAACCGCCGCCAAGGGTGATGGTGGACATGGGCATAGCAGTCTCCTTAAGGGCTGTGGTTGGGATTGGTTCGCATTTGCGCTGCACAAAGATGTCGATTATGGATTGACGCGGCAAAAGCGGCTGGCTACATTAGCCAGCAACTAACCCATCGGTCAGTAAAAAATGCCCACTCCCCTGCTCTCTTCGACTGCCAACACCGCCTTGCGGCGTGTGCGGCGCAAAGAGGCGCGCCCGGGCGAGTTGCTGGACGCAGCGCTGTCGTTGTTTGTCGAAAAGGGCTACGCCGCCACCAAGGTCGAGCAAGTGGCTGCGCGCGCTGGCGTCTCTAAAGGCACTTTGTTTTTGTATTTTCCGAGCAAAGAAGCGCTGTTCAAAGCCGTGGTGCGCGCCGACATCAGCGCGCGCTTTGCCGCGTGGAACGACGAGTTTGAAGACTTTCAGGGCAGCACCACCGAGATGCTGCGCTACTGCTACCGCTCGTGGTGGGAGCACATTGGCAGCACCCGCGCCTCGGGCATCATCAAATTGGTACTCAGCGAGGCCAGCAATTTTCCGGAAATCACGCAGTTCTACCAAGGCGAAGTGACGGTGCCGGGCCAGCAGCTGATTCGCCGCGTGTTGCAGCGCGGCATGGACGGGGGCGAGTTTCGCCGGCTAGACTTGAATTACGCGGTGTACGCAGTGCTGGCACCGATTTTATTTTTAACTTTTTGCAAGCACTCCCCCGGTGCCTGTTTACCAGCATCGCAGGCGTTTTCGCCACAACTGTATTTGGATACGCAGCTGAACATCTTGCTGCAAGGGCTGCGCTCATGACCCCCAAAAAACGCTGGGCCGCATGGCTCGTCGGTGCTCTGGTGCTGGCCTTGCTGGGCACTGCCATTGGCCGTGCCGTGCTGGCGCGCCGGGCGGCGCAACAAGCACCGACCGCAGCAGCAGCGCCGTTGGCCATGGAGATTGGCGCTGACGAGGTCTGGCCGCTGCGGCGCCAAATTTTGGTGCTGGGCGTGCCGGTGTCGGGCACGCTGCGCGCGGTGCAGTCGGCCAGCATCAAAGCGCGGGTAGCGGGCGAGTTGCAGGGCTTGACGCTGCGCGAGGGCGACAGCGTGCGCGCTGGCCAAGAAGTGGCGCACATCGAGGCGCTAGAGATGCAAGCGCGCCTGCGCCAAGCCCAGCAGCAAGCCCAAGCGGCGCAAGCACAGGTAGACATCAGCCAACGCCAGTACGACAACAACCGCGCACTGGTAGAGCAAGGCTTTATCTCGCGCACGGCGTTGGACACCTCGCAGGCCAGCCTGCAAGCAGCGCAGTCGTCGCACCAAGCGGCGCTGGCCGCCGCTGCGGTGTCGCACAAGTCGCTGGCCGATACTGTGCTGCGCAGCCCCCTTAGCGGTCAAGTGGCGCAGCGCTGGGTGCAAAACGGCGAGCGCGTCGGCGTCGATGCGCGGATTTTGGACGTGGTGGACTTGTCACACATGGAGGTTGAGGCGCTGCTTGGCCCGGCCGATTCGGTGCGCGTGCGCGTGGGCCAGACGGCCCAATTGCAGGTCGAGGGCCATGGCGGCGGCACCGCCGACAGCCCCATCATTGCCACGGTGGCACGCATCAGCCCCAGCGCCCAAGCCGGCAGCCGCGCCGTGCCGGTGTATTTGACAATCAATGCGAGCGCTGATGCTGCAACCGCCCACAGCACACACAGCGCCCTGCGCCAAGGCTTGTTTGTGCAGGGCACGCTAGAAACCGGCCAAGCCCAAGTACTGGCGCTGCCGCTGGACGCGGTGCGCACCGACAAGCCCACGCCGTATGTGCAAATCGTTGAAAACAACCGGGTGCAACACCGCACGGTGCAAACCGGTACCCGTTCACAGCAAGGCGGCCAGACACTGGTGGCCATTGACAGCGGTGTGGCCGAAGGCGCACTGGTGCTGGCCGGGCGCGTCGGCCCGCTGCCCGAGGGCACGGCGCTGCGCCTGCCGCCTGCGCTGACAGCTACGCCAGCTCCAGCCGCCGCAGCGCATTAAGCACTCAGCACCCAACAGCACCCAAGCAAGCCATGTGGTTCACCCGCGTCAGTCTGTCCAACCCGGTTTTTGCCACCATGGTGATGCTGGCCTTTGTGGTGCTGGGCGTGTTTTCTTACCAGCGCCTCAAGGTCGATCAGTTTCCCAATATTGATGTTCCGGTGGTGGTGGTCGCTGCCGACTACCCCGGTGCCTCACCCGAAATCGTCGAGAGCGAGGTGACAAAAAAAATCGAAGAAGCGGTTAACTCGATTGCTGGCATCAACGCCCTGACGTCGCGCAGCTTAGAAGGCAGCGCGCTGGTGATCATCGAGTTTCAGCTGCACATCGACGGGCGCAAAGCTGCCGAAGATGTGCGCGAAAAGGTCGCCGGTGTGCGCCCGCTGCTGCGCGACGAGGTCAAAGAGCCGCGCGTGTTGCGCTTTGACCCGGCCAGTCGCCCGGTGTGGTCGCTGGCGGTTTTGCCCGCTACCGCCGCTGAGGGCGCTGATGGCGCTGAGGGCGCTGAGGGCACGAGCAGCACACCACGCAGCGCCATCGAACTGAGCAACTGGGCCGAGCAGGTGCTGAAAAAACGCCTGCAAAACGTGCGCGGCGTCGGCGCGGTAAATTTGGTCGGTGCCACCCAGCGCGAAATCAACATCTACCTCAACCCGCTGGCGCTGGAGTCCTTTGGCATCACGCCAGAGCAAGTCGCCAACGCCGTGCGCAGCGAGAACCAAGATTTGCCACTGGGCGCGATTCGCTCACTGGCGCAAGAGCGCGTGGTGCAAATTGATGCGCGTATGCAGCGCCCCGAGGACTTTGGCCGCATCATCGTCGCGCGCAAAAACGGATCGCCCGTGCGCGTCGAACAACTGGCCCGCGTGCAAGACGGTGCGCAAGAAGTCGAGAGCTTGGCGCTGTACAACGGCCAGCGCACGCTGCTGCTGTCGATACAAAAAGCGCAGGATGAAAACACCATTGACGTGGTTGATGGCCTGACCAAGGCCGTAGCGGCGCTGCGCCCCGAACTGCCGCCTGGCGTGCGCCTGGAAGTAATTGGCGACAACGCCCGCCCGATCCGTGTCGCTGTGGAGAACGTGCGCCAAACGCTGATTGAAGGCGCTTTGCTGACGGTGCTGATCGTGTTTTTGTTTTTGAACTCATGGCGCTCGACGGTGATTACGGGGCTGACGCTGCCCATTTCCATCATTGGCACGTTTTTGTTCATGCACCTGTTTGGTTTCACCATCAACATGATCACGCTGATGGCGCTGAGTTTGTGCGTCGGCCTGTTGATTGACGACGCCATCGTGGTGCGCGAAAACATCGTGCGCCATGTGCAAATGGGCAAAAACAATTTCAACGCTGCGCTGGACGGTACGCAAGAAATTGGGCTGGCGGTGCTGGCAACCACGCTGTCTATCGTCGCAGTGTTTTTGCCGATTGGTTTTATGGGCGGCAT
>CAIRYF010000296.1 GCA_903882725.1 uncultured Simplicispira sp. | reverse complement strand
GACAAAAGATACACGCCTCACCAAAATCCGTACATCCATCATCTACACAAACAAGGAAAATCATGCGTGACGCCGCCATCAACCTGCGCGCTCTGCCCGAGCAGCGCGACCTCATCGACCATGCTGTCAGCCTGCTGGGCAAGAACCGATCCGACTTCATGCTCGAAGCCGCCTGCGAGCGTGCGCAGGCGGTGGTGCTGAATCAGGTTTTCTTTAACCTGGATGCGGACAAGTTCCAAGAGTTCACGGCCCTGCTGGACGCACCCCCCAGCCTCCATCCCGGTCTGGAACGGCTCATGGCCGTGAAAGCGCCTTGGAGCGCTGGCGCGGCATGAGCCAGCCCACGAACCCGCCATCCGATCTGAAACCGACCCTGCCACTGAGTGCGCCGCAGCCGCTGGCCGCCAGCCATCTTCTGGATGGATTCGCGTGCGGAGAGGCCAGCCTGGATGACTGGCTCAAGCGCCGGGCGCTGCCCAACCAGCTCAGCGGGGCCAGCCGCACATTCGTGGTGGCAGACGGGCAAGGCCGCGTTTTTGGCTACTACGCGATGGCGGCTGGTGCCGTTGCGCACCAACTGGCCACGAGCGGCGTGCGGCGCAATATGCCAGACCCGATTCCGGTGATGGTGCTGGCACGGCTGGCCGTTGACCACCGCGCCCAGGGCATCCAACTCGGCGCCGGGCTGCTGCAAAACGCGGTGCATCGGGCCGTGGCCGTATCGCAGAACGCCGGTGTGCGCGCCTTGCTCGTCCATGCGCTCAACGAGCAGGCCAAACAGTTTTATGCGCACTATGGATTTGAAGCATCGCCCCTGCACCCAATGACGCTGCTGCTGCGCCTGAATACCACCAAGGTTTGAGCTGAAAGCCAAGCGCAACCGCATACAAGTAACGCTCGACGCCAACAAAGCGCTGTCGGCGCTGGCGCGACAAGTGTTTCTGGAACTGATATGGGACCCGATATGACCCACAAGATTGACGTTGCCAAGCTGCCCGACTTCGACATCACCGAAATGCTGCAAACCGAGCAAGACATTGCTGAATACCTGAGCCTGGTGATTGAAGACGGCGACCCCGCTTTGCTGGCGGCCACGCTGGGCGACATTGCCCGCGCCCGTGGCATGACGCAAATAGCACAAGACGCAGGCATTGGCCGCGAGGCGCTTTACAAAGCACTGCGCCCCAACGCCAGCCCACGTTTTGACACCATTGCCCGCGTCTGCAAGGCGCTGGGCGTCAAGCTGGTGGCTGTGCCTGCTGGTACATAACGCTGTATGGACTAGGCCGCGCCGCTCCGGCCCGCCCAAACCGCCTTCGAGGCGGTTTTTTTATGCTCATTTTTTAATAGCTAGAAGCGCTTGATGGGTAAGGGCTGGTGGCTATTTTGGCTTAAAAAATGCCGCTGCACTGCGCTGCGACACCACCTGTCGTACCCGCCTTCTACAGTCGGGGCAATGCCCCATTAATCTTCCCCTGCAAGCGGTATGCAAGCCGAGCACTGCACACTCTTTGGCACACCCAGCATCATTTTGTAAATCTCAAGCCATGCACACATCCACCCCGCACCGCGCCAGCGCCAAAGGAGAAAAGTATGCCCAGCGCCTGTCCCACATCCTTGCTCTGCTGCACCAGAACGACACCATCGACAAACACCAGTTGGCGCAGGCATTCAACGTGGACGTGCGCACCATTGAGCGCGATTTGGGCGAACG
>CAIRYF010000295.1 GCA_903882725.1 uncultured Simplicispira sp. | reverse complement strand
TGTTGGCGCACGAGGTGCCGCACCACATGGGCGATTTGGTGGTGCTGCTGCACAGCAGCGCAAACCGGCGCATGGCGCTGCTTAAAGTGTCGTTGGCCGGGGCAGTGACGGCGCTGGGCGGCGTGGCTGGGTATTTTTTGTTGGAGCGTCTGCACGACTGGCTGCCGTACTTTTTGGTGGTGGCCTCCAGCAGCTTTGTCTACGTGGCGTTGGCAGATTTGATTCCGCAACTGCAACGGCGCTTGTCAGCGCGCGAAACCGCTGTCCAAATTGCCATGCTGTTGACCGGCATGGGCGTGGTAACGCTGGTCAGCGGGTTGGCGCACGGTGGGCACTGACTGGCCTTTGCATGGCAAGGGATGCTGAGGAATATGCTGTAGCCTCAACCGGAGGAAATGCATCATGAAAATACCTATTTTTGCGGGGGTCGTACTGGTGGCTTTGCTGACCGGTGGCGGCGCATGGGCCGATAGCCAGTGCAACTCGCCCGTGCAAGACTGGCAACCGCGCGAGGTGTTGCGCCAGCAACTAGAGCAGCAGGGCTGGCAAGTTCAGCGCATCAAGGTAGATGACGGCTGCTACGAGGTGCGCGGCATTGACGCCGAGGGCAACCGCTTTAAAGCCCAATACGCGCCCGATTCGCTGCGTCTGCAAAAAATGAAAATAAAAAATAGCCACCGTGGCGAGCAGCGCCACGGGCAAGGGCCAGACAACCTCTAAAGCCGCCCGTCGGTGCGGTGCAGACCGTTCACCAGACATTCATCCGGTGAATGCCACAATGGTTTTACGAAATCATTTTTGGAGGTGTTGGCAATGAAAAAATGGACTTATTCCATTTGCTTGGCGGGTGTTTTGGCGTTGCCTGGTGTGCTGCAAGCGCGCCCGGTGACTTTGACGACCCAATTGCAAAACTACGCCGGTGATGGGGCGTATCTGGCTATTTATGTCACAGATACTGCCGGAAAATACCAAAAAACGCTGTGGGTGGCCGGAAAAAAGGCCAAGTACTACAAACACCTGCGCGACTGGGCGCGCGGCAGCGGCCTGAAGGCCAGCGAGTTTGATGGCGTCAGCGGTGCCAGCGTCGGCAGCGGTAAAACCTTGAAGGTGACGGTCCAATTGGCTGATGCACTGATCGACGCCGGTTACGAAATCCGCATTGACACCGCCGTGGAAAAGCAGCGCGACAACCCTGCCGAGCTGCGCGTGCCGCTGACCACCAAAGACAAGGGCAAGCCGACGGCGGGGCGCGGCTATATCCAGTCGTTCAGCTTTGATATGTGAGTCGGTGCCATGGTGACGAATGCCCGCAGGGCGACTGGTAGAGCGGGGGCTTGAGGGTGCGAAAACTCCATTCCCTTATTGGCTTGTGGGTGGCCCTGCTGGTGGTGGTGCTGGCACTCAGTGGTGCCGTGCTGTCGCTTGAACCGGCGCTGGAGCGGCGCGGTGCCGCGCTGCCCGCAGACGGCCAGATCAGCGTGGCGGTGCTGGCTGGTCGGGTGGCGCAGCAGTACCCGGGGGTCGAGCAGATTCAGCGCAGCCCCAACGGCTCGGTCATCGTCTACTACAGCCAAAATGGGCAGCCGGGCGTGGTGCGCGTCGATCCGCACAGCGGCCAAGCATTGGCGCCGTACCTTGTCGCGCCGCTGTTGCGCTGGATGAAGGATTTGCATCGCTCTTGGCTGCTGGAGACGCCCGGGCGGGTGGTGTCGGGGCTGCTGGCGCTGGCCATGTTGGTGCTGTCGGTGTCGGGCACGGTGTTGCTGCTCAAGCGGGTGGGCGGCTGGCGCCATCTGGCCGATCCGCTGCGCGGCAATTTTGTGCAGCGTTGGCATACCCAAGTGGGGCGTGTGGTGCTGCTGGGGGTGCTGCTGTCGGCGCTGACCGGCGTGTACCTGTCGGCGGCCACCTTTGCCTTGATTACCGATGGTATGGAGGACGAGCCAGAGTTTCCGGCACAGGTGGTGGACGGGCCTGCGATGCCCGTGGCGGCTGTGCCGGTGCTGCGGGCCACCGATGTCAACGACCTGCGCGAACTGGTCTACCCCAGTCCGGGCGACGCTGGGGGCTTTTATTCGCTGGCCACCCAGCAAGGCGAGGGCTATATCAACCCCAGCACCGGAGAGTTTTTGTCTTATTTGCCGTATGGCGGCTGGCGCAAGGTTTATGAGCTGATCTACCAATTGCACACCGGCCAAGGGCTGTGGTGGTTGGCCCTGCTGCTGGGGCTGTGCGCGCTGAGTGTGCCGTTTTTGAGTGCCACCGGGGCGCTGACGTGGTGGCAGCGACGCCAGTCGATGCCGCGCATGGTGGGCAACAGCGCCGCTGCCTTGGCTGATACGGTGATTTTGGTGGGCAGCGAAAACAACAGCACCTGGGGTTTTGCCAACACGCTGCACGACGCCCTGCGCCAAGCGGGTCTGCGCGTACATACGGCGGCGCTGAACCAGTGGACGGGTGCCTATCCGCAAGCCCAGCGGCTTTTTATCCTGACGGCCACCTATGGTGACGGCGATGCACCCAGCTCGGCGCAGCAATTTTTAGCGCGGCTGGACAAGGCAAAGTTGCCTTCTGGCATCGGTTTTGCCGTGCTGGGGTTTGGCGACCGGCAGTTTCCGCAGTTTTGCCAATTTGCCTGCGACGTTCAGGCCGCGCTGCTGGCGCAAGGCGGGCGCCCGTTGCTGGAGCTGGACACCATCGACCGGCAATCGGGCCAGGCCTTTACGCGCTGGGGCAACGCTGTCGGTCAGCTGATTGGCCAAGAGTTGAACTTGGTCTACACCCCAAAACGCCCGCGCACCGACGCTTTTGTGCTGCTGGAACGCGCCGACTACGGCGAAGCGGTGCAGGCACCGACCAGCGTGTTGCGCTTTGCTGCGCCGCCGCAGCCGGGCCTGAAAGGTGCTTTCCTGCGCCTGCTGGGTGCTGGCGGGCTGCCGCATTTTGAAGTGGGCGATTTGCTCGGCGTGGTGCCGCCCGGCAGTGCGGTGCCGCGGTTTTATTCATTGGCCAGCCAGTCGCGTGACGGTTTCTTGGAAATTTGTGTGCGCAAGCTGCCCGGTGGTCTGTGCTCGGAGTTTCTGCACGGCTTGCCGTTGGGTGGGCGCATGGAGGCGTTTGTCCAGCTGCACCCGGACTTTCGGCCGGCTGCTGGCAAAGCACCGGTGATTTTGATTGGCTCGGGCACCGGCATTGGGCCGCTGGCGGGGTTTATCCGCAACAACACTGGCAAACACCCGATGTATTTGTATTGGGGCGGGCGCGACCCGGCCTCTGACTTTTTGTACCAGCCCGAACTGAACGCCTATTTGGCCGATGGCCGTTTGACGGGTTTGCACGCGGCGTTTTCGCGTGTGCAGGACGGTGCCTATGTGCAAGACCGCGTGCTGGGCAATGCCGTGCAATTGCGCCAGCTGCTGCAAAGCGATGGCCAAGTGCTGGTGTGCGGCAGCCGGGCGATGGCGAAAAACATTGCACAGGCGCTGGACGAAGTGCTGGCACCCTTGGGCGTGAGTGTGGCCCTCTTGAAGACGCAAGGACGTTACCGTGAAGATGTCTTCTGAATCGCCCTTGCAGCGCCATGTGCTCAATGGTGCCACCATGGGCACGCGCTACAGCGCTGTGTTTTTTGCCCCCGCTGGTATCGACTTGGGTGCTATCGGCGCGGCGCTGTTGGCGACGGTGGATCGGGTAGACCGGCAAATGTCTACCTGGAAGAGTGACTCCGACCTGAGCCGCCTCAACGCCGCGCCGCTGTGGCAGTGGCACCGTGTGCCGCCCGAGCTGTGGACGGTGTTGGATGCTGCCCTGCGCGTCGGGCGCGAGTCTGGCGGCGCGTTTGATATCGGTGTGGGCGATGCGGTCAACGCGTGGGGCTTTGGCCCGACCGGGGATGCACCGGATGCGCAGCACATTCGCGCACTGGGCCAGCGCCCGCGCCGCGCTGCGCACGAGGTGCTGGAGCTCGACCCCGCCCAGCAGCGCTTGCGCAAGCACAGCGCCGTTGTGCTGGACTTGTCGGGCATTGCCAAGGGCTACGGCGTCGATGCGCTGGCCGCTTGCCTGGATGGCTTGGGTATCACGCGCTATTTGGTCGGCATTGACGGCGAAATGCGTGCCAAAGGCAGCAAGCCGGGCGGCCAAGCATGGGCTGTGGCCATTGAAAAACCGGTGCGCCACGTGCGCGAAGCCATGGGCGTGATGGAGCTGGCCGATGCCGCCATTGCCACCTCGGGCGACTACCGCCATTATTTTGAATTGGCAGGCCAACACTATGCACACACCATGCACCCGGCCACCGGGCGGCCAGTGGACAACCGCCTGGCCTCGGTCACGGTGGTGATGCCGTCGTGTATGTTGGCCGACGCGTGGGCCACCGCCTTGCTGGTGATGGGCGCGCCAGCGGCCACCGCGCTGGCGCAGCAGCAGGGCATGACGGCGTTATTGGTGCTGCGAGAGGTGGGTGGATTGGATGCTGGCGACGATGGCGAGGCGTTTACGCAAATCTCCATCGTTGATGGTGTGCTACAGCCGTAGGCCACTTCAAGCGCCCCAAGCGCCCATCCAACGCCCATCAATTTCCCATCAAGTGCCAATGGCAAATACTGCGGGCGTGTTTTTGTCCGGCCCGCCGGGTTTTTGCCGCCACTGTTGCACGCTCTGGCTGCGTGTGGTGCTGCTGGTCAGCGTCAGGCCGCTGCTGACCGACAGGCGCGTGTTCGGGTTGAGCGTATGCAGCAAGGCTTGCAGCAGCCCAGCGTTGCGGTAGGGCGTCTCGATAAACAACTGGGTCTGACCGGTTTTGAGGGCCAGCGCTTCCAGCGCGCGGATGCGCTGGGTGCGCTCGTCGCTGTCTTGTGGCACATAGCCGACGAAGGCAAAGTTTTGCCCGTTCAGGCCGCTGGCGGCCAAGGCCAGCAGCAGCGACACCGGCCCGACCAGCGGCACCACGGCGATGCCCAGCGCGTGCGCGGCGCGCACCACCGAGCTGCCGGGGTCGGCCACGGCGGGCATACCGGCCTCGCTGACCAAGCCGATGTCGTGCCCGGCCAGCGCGGCCGCCAGCAGCGGGCGCGCGTCAAACGCCGCCGAACCTTTGCCGCCGTGGTCGCCTTTTTTGTGTACTTCGCGCGGCAGTTCGGTGATGGTTTGCTCTTGCAGTGGCGCGGCCAGCGGGTACAGGGCATCCACCCGTTTCAAATAAGCGCGGGCGCTTTTGGCGTTTTCGCAGACCCAGTGCGTTAGGCGCGCCGCTGTGGTCAGCGTGCCCTCAGGCAGTGATTCTTGCAGCGGCATATGCACATCGCAGCCAAAGTCCAGCGGCGCGGGCACCAAATACAGCGTGCCCAATTTTTTATTGGTCGAGGCGTTGATGGCATTCATGGCAGCACCAATCCCGCAGCGCGCAGCATCCGGCAGGTGCGAATCAGCGGCAGGCCAATCAGCGCGGTGGGGTCGTCGCTGTCGATGGCGTCAAGCAGGCTGATGCCCAAGCCTTCGCTTTTGGCGCTGCCAGCGCAGTCGTAAGGTTGCTCGGCACGCAGGTAGCGCTCAATTTCAGCGTCGTCCAGCACACGAAAGCGCACCGCGACCGGTGCTAAATCTACCTGCTCAAAGCCCGTCGCTGGGCAGACCACGGCGACAGCGGTTTGAAAGACGACGCTGTGGCCGCTCATTTGGCGCAGTTGCGCCGTGGCGCGCTGGTGCGTGCCGGGTTTGCCCAGCGGCTGGCCGTTCAAATCGGCCACTTGATCTGAGCCGATGACGATGGTGCCGGGGTGCTGCGCGGCCACGGCTCGGGCTTTGGCCAGCGCCAGGCGCAGCGCCAAGTCGCGCGGGGCTTCGTGGGGCAGCGCGGTTTCGTTCACGTCCGGGGCAAAAACTGTGAAGGCCAAGCGCAAGCGCTCTAGCAATTGGCGTCGATACGGCGAAGTTGAGCCCAAGACCAGCGCGCGCTGCGCAGACGGGGGGAGTTGTGGAGAAGCAGATTCGTGCATAGCCTGATTCTCTTACACTGACTGTATGACCAAGGACTACACCCCCGACCGGCTCGATATCAAAGCGTTTGTGCAGGCAGGCGCACATTTGCAGGGCCATGATTCGCTATTAAAATATGAGCGTTTAATGCAAGAGGCACAAGGGCTGCGTCCCGATTTGTATGTGGATTGGCAGGCGCGCGGCGAATTGCGCGCTGTAGAAGGCCTAGCCCCAGAGTTGTGGCTGCACCTGACCGTGCAGGCCATCCAGCCGCTGCTGTGCCAGCGCTGCCTAACACCGGTCGATGTGCCGCTGGAAGTTGACCGTTGGTTTCGCTTTGTTGCCAACGAAGCCGCTGCCGAAGCGCTGGACGATGAGACGGAAGAAGACCTGTTGGCCATCAGCCGTGAGTTTGATTTGCGCGCGCTGATTGAAGACGAGCTGCTAATGGACTTGCCTGTAGTCGCCCGCCATGACGAATGCCCGGTGTCAGTGCCTATGGCCTCTAGCAGCGAGGAGTTTGATGCCGCCGAGGCTGAAAAGCCCAACCCGTTTGCGGCGTTGTCTAACTTTAAGGCGGGCAAGTCCAGCCACTAAATAGCTTGAGATATAATCGAGAGCTTCGCGCGAATCTCCTTGTGTCTTTCGAATGGGCTGATCGCGTTTTTACCCACCCCTTTTCAGACCAGGAGCCGATCATGGCTGTTCAGCAAAACAAAAAGTCCCCTTCCAAGCGCGGTATGCACCGCTCGCACAACGCCATCACGGTGCCCGGCATTGCGGTCGAACCCACCACCGGCGAAATCCACCTGCGCCACCACATCAGCCCTAACGGCTTTTACCGTGGTCGCCAAGTTCTGAAGAACAAGGCTGAAGCCTGACACCTGTCAGAAGCTTCGACCGCCGAGGCCCGTTGCTACTGAATTTGTAGCGCGGGCCTTTTTTTATGCATTGAGTTTTAATTTTGGCCGTGCGGCGGCCTATAACACCTTCCATGATTACTCTGGCTGTTGATTGCATGGGAGGCGACCACGGCCCCCGCGTCACGCTGGCGGCGTGCCGTCAGTTTTTGGATGACCATGCCGACGCGCAGTTGCTCATGGTCGGCTTGCCCGAGGCACTGCAAGGCTTTGTCCACGCGCGCGCCACGCTGGTACCAGCCAGCCAAGTTGTGACCATGGACGACCCGGTGGAAGTGGCTTTGCGGCGCAAAAAAGACTCGTCGATGCGCGTTGCCATCGAGCAAGTCAAAAGCGGCAAAGCGGCGGCGGCGGTGTCGGCGGGCAACACCGGCGCGCTGATGGCGATTGCCCGCTATGTGCTCAAAACCTTGGACGGTATCGACCGCCCGGCCATTGCCGGCCAGTTGCCCAACGCCAAAGGCGGATCGACCACGGTGCTGGACTTGGGGGCCAACGTCAACAGCACGGCGCAGCATTTGCTTGAATTTGCGGTGCTGGGCTCGGCGCTCGATTCGGTGCTCAAGGGCAACGAGAACCCCACCGTGGGCTTGCTCAATATTGGCGAAGAAGCCATCAAGGGCAACGACGTGATCAAGAAGGCGGGCGAATTGCTGCGCCAAGCTGGCCAGTCGGGCTTTATTAACTTTGTTGGCAATGTCGAAGGCAATGACATCTTCAAAGGCACGGCAGACATCGTGATCTGCGACGGCTTTGTTGGCAACGTCGCCCTCAAAGCCAGCGAAGGCTTGGCTGGCATGGTGGGCGGCTTTTTAAAGCAAGAGTTTTCGCGCAATCTGTTTACCAAAATATCAGCCATCGTCGCTTATCCGGTGCTATCTGCATTCAAAAAACGGGTAGATCACCGGCGCTACAACGGTGCGGCGCTGCTGGGGCTGCGCGGCTTGGTGTTTAAGAGCCACGGATCGGCCGATGAAGTGGCCTTTGTCCAGGCAATGGGCCGCGCGTATGATGCAGCCCGCAACAACTTGCTGGACCGTGTCCGCAACCGCATCACCAGTGCAGCGCCTTTTTTGCTGCCCTTGGATGCACCTGCAGACCGCGGCGCGACGCCAGCGCCACTCTGATGACACGCAACTCACGTTCCTCACCTTATTCACGCATCACTGGTACTGGCAGCCATTTGCCAGCGCGCCGGGTGACCAACGCCGACTTGGTGGCCGATTTGGCCGCACGCGGTGTGGACAGCTCGGACGACTGGATCGTCGCGCGCACTGGTATTTCTGCCCGCCACTTTGCCGCCCCCGATGTCGCTTGCAGCGACATGGCGTTGGACGCCGCGCGCAAAGCCTTGGAAGCAGCAGGGCGCCAGCCGCAAGAGATTGACCTGATCATCGTCGCCACTTCGACGCCGGACATGGTGTTTCCCTCGACGGCGGCGATTTTGCAAAACAAGCTGGGTGCCAACGGTTGTCCGGCGTTTGATGTGCAGGCGGTGTGCAGCGGCTTTATTTATGCGCTGACGGTGGCCGACGCCATGATTCGCGCTGGCGCTGCCAGCCGGGCGCTGGTGGTGGGCTCAGAAATTTTTAGCCGCCTGCTCGACTTCACCGATCGGGGCACTTGCGTGCTGTTTGGCGACGGCGCTGGCGCCGTGGTGCTGGAGGCGTCGGACGAGCCGGGCATTTTGGCCAGCGACTTGCACGCCGATGGCAAATACGTCGATATTTTGTGCGTGCCCGGCCATGTTTCGGGCGGGCAGATCACTGGCACGCCTTTGCTGACCATGGACGGCCAAGCGGTGTTCAAGCTGGCCGTGGGCCTGCTCGAAAGCGCCGCGCACGCCACATTGGCCAAGGCGGGGATGACTGAGGCCGATATTGATTGGCTGATTCCGCACCAAGCCAACATCCGCATCATGCAAAGCACGGCGCGCAAGCTCAAGCTGTCGATGGACAAGGTGGTGGTCACTGTGGGTCAGCACGGCAACACCTCGGCGGCGTCGATTCCGCTGGCACTGGACTGCGCGGTGCGCTCGGGCCAGGTCAAAGCGGGTGAAACACTGCTGCTTGAAGGCGTTGGCGGCGGCTTTACTTGGGGTGCAGTGCTCCTAAAGTTGTAGCTTAAAGCGCAGGTGGATAAAGGGCTATAGCCCGATTTCATCCATATTTTGAGTTTTTTTCCATTATTTGCCTCTTATTTATCGCATGAAGTCTTTTGCTTTTGTCTTTCCGGGCCAGGGTTCGCAGGCGGTTGGTATGTTGAACGGCTGGGGCGATCACCCGGCAGTGGTGCAGACGCTGCAAGAAGCCTCTGATGCGCTGGGCGAAGACATCGCCCGCCTGATCCAAGACGGCCCCAAAGAGGCGCTGGCGCTGACCACCAACACCCAGCCGGTGATGTTGGTGGCTGGCGTGGCCGCGTGGCGCGTGTGGCGCAGCGACGGCGGCGCGCTGCCCGCCGCCGTGGCCGGGCACTCGCTGGGCGAGTATTCGGCGCTGGTGGCGTCTGGTGTGTTGACGCTGGCCCAAGCCGCGCCGCTGGTGCGCCTGCGCGCCGCAGCCATGCAAGAAGCCGTGCCGGTTGGCACCGGCGCAATGGCGGCAATTTTGGGCTTGGATGCTGCAAAAGTGATAGCTGTTTGCGCAGAAGTGACGCGGGCTATGGCCGAAAACGCCGCAAATGGCCTTGAAGTGGTTGAAGCAGTCAACTTCAACGACCCGGCGCAAACGGTAATTGCCGGCAGCAAAGCGGCGGTCGAGAAAGCCTGCCAAGCGCTCAAAGCCGCCGGAGCCAAGCGCGCCCTGCCACTGCCGGTGTCGGCACCGTTTCACTCCAGCCTGATGGCACCTGCGGCCGAAAAGCTGCGCGCAGCGCTGGCCGCTACCGCGCTGGCCGCGCCGCAAATTCCGGTACTCAACAACATCGACGTGGCCGTGCAGCAAGATGGCGACGCCATCCGCGACGCGCTGTACCGCCAAGCCTTTGGCCCGGTGCGCTGGGTCGAATGTGTGCAAGCGCTCAAGGCGCGTGGCATCACCCATGTCATCGAATGCGGCCCTGGCAAAGTGCTGGCCGGTTTGGTGCGCCGCATTGATGCTCAATTGGTCGGCGCTGCGCTGTACGACAGCGCCACACTCAACGAAGTCAAGGAATTGTTGGCATGAACGAATCCACTGCAAAAACGACACCGGCAGCACCCGTAGCGCTGGTTACCGGTGCCACGCGCGGTATTGGCGCGGCCATCGCGCTGGAGCTGGCCGCACGCGGCTACCAAGTGATTGGCACCGCCACCACCGAAGACGGCGCAGCGCGCATCACGCAGGCGCTGTCGGCCCACGCTGGTTGCCAAGGCGCTAGTTTGGACGTCAATGATGGCGCAGCGGTCAGCGCCCTGATCGAGCGCATCGTCAAGGAGCAAGGCGGCCTGCAAGTGCTGGTCAACAACGCTGGCATCACCCGCGACACCTTGGCCATGCGCATGAAGGACGACGACTGGGATGCGGTGATCGACACCAATTTGAAGGCGGTGTTTCGCGTCAGCCGCGCTGCCATCAAGCCGATGATGAAGCAGCGCTTTGGCCGCATCATCAACATCACCAGCGTGGTCGGTGCCTCGGGCAACCCCGGCCAAGCCAATTACGCCGCCGCCAAGGCCGGTGTGGCCGGCATGGCGCGTGCTTTGGCGCGTGAGCTGGGCAGCCGGGGCATTACTGTCAACTGCGTGGCACCCGGTTTTATCGACACCGATATGACGGCCAATTTGCCCGAGGCGCAGCAAGCGGCCTTGCAAAGCCAGATTCCGCTGGGACATTTGGGCAAGCCCGCTGACATTGCGCACGCGGTCGCTTACCTCGCTTCGCCCGAGGCTGGCTATGTGACGGGGCAGGAGTTGCACGTCAATGGCGGTATGTATATGTAATTAAAGACAGTTCGCGCCGATTTATCCGAACGGCGGGCTGTTTCAAAGTGCGTCTTTGAAGCGGCTAGAATCGCGGATTCCATTCACAACCCAGAGAAAAATCATGAGCGACATCGAAGCACGCGTTAAAAAAATCATTGCCGAGCAACTTGGCGTTGAAGAATCCCAAGTGACCAATGAGAAAGCGTTTGTTGCCGACCTCGGCGCTGACTCGCTGGATACCGTGGAATTGGTGATGGCGCTGGAAGACGAGTTCGGCATCGAAATCCCGGACGAAGACGCCGAAAAAATCACCACGGTGCAAAACGCCATCGATTACGCCACCACCCACCCCAAGGCTTAAGCGGGCACACAACCCCTTTTCTTTCGGGTTTAGTAACAAGGTTATTGCATGAGTCGTCGTCGTGTTGTCGTGACTGGTTTGGGCTGTGTGACTCCCGTGGGCAACACGGTAGAGCAGGCTTGGGCCAATATCCTCGCCGGTCAATCTGGCATTGATCTCATCACCAAGTTCGACACGTCGGATTTCTCTTGCAAGATCGCCGGTGAGGTCAAAGGGTTTGATCTGGGCTCCTACATGAGCGCCAAAGAGGCGCGCACCATGGACTCTTTCATTCATTTTGGCGTGGCTGCAGCCGCCCAAGCGGTGGCCGATGCGGGCCTGCCTACTGGCGAAGCGTTGGACGAAGAACTCGCCACGCGCATTGGCTGCGTTATCGGTTCGGGCATTGGCGGTTTGCCGCTGATTGAAAACACCCACACTGAGTACGTCAGCCGGGGTGCCCGGCGCATCACGCCATTTTTTGTTCCCGCCTCCATCATCAACATGGTGGCCGGGCAGGTGTCGATGCGCTTTGGCTTCCAAGGCCCCAACTTGGCGGTAGTCACCGCCTGCACTACTGGCCTGCACTGCATTGGTGAGGCCGGTCGCATGATTGAATACGGCGACGCCGATGTGATGGTTGCCGGGGGCACCGAGGCGACAGTCTCGCCACTGGGCGTGGGCGGTTTTGCTGCCATGCGCGCCCTGTCTACGCGCAACGACGACCCAAAAGCCGCTTCGCGCCCGTGGGACAAAGACCGCGATGGCTTTGTGCTGGGCGAAGGCGCGGGCGTGATGGTGCTGGAAGAGTACGAACACGCCAAAGCCCGGGGTGCCAAAATTTATGCCGAGTTGTGCGGTTTTGGCATGAGTGCTGACGCCGGTCACATGACTGCGCCCAGCATGGATGGCCCACGCCGCGCCATGATCAGCGCGCTGCGCAACGCTGGCATCAATGCCGATCAGATCGATTACCTCAACGCCCACGGCACCTCGACGCCGCTGGGCGACTTGAATGAAACCAATGCCATCAAGGCGGCGCTGGGCGATCACGCTCACCACACGGTGATCAGTTCCACCAAGTCGATGA
>CAIRYF010000294.1 GCA_903882725.1 uncultured Simplicispira sp. | reverse complement strand
TGCCCAATTGGCAAAAGAGGTCAAGAGCCATCAAGCTGTGGAGATATAAAAAAACCCTCGATATTGAGGGTTTTTTGTGGGCTACCGCCAGCCACTGCAAGTGGTGCGGCGCAGGCAGGTGCTTAACCCTGATGAGGGCGCTTGCCGGGGTTTTTCTTGCTGCGTGTGGACGTACCGCGCTCCAAGCTCAAGCGCTGACCACGGCCACCGGTGGGGACGGTGAAGCCGGGCATCAGTTTGGGCTGGGGGGTGAACTTGCGATCTGCTTCGGTGACGATTTTGTTGCCCATGGGAGGCCTCCGCTAAAAATGAAAAGAGAAAATGGAAAAAGAAAAAGCCCTCTATTAAGCCATAGCTGGCGACAGCCAAACTCAAAACCCAGCGAAGGGGGTTAATGCGTCGCGCTGCTGCCGCGCAGGCGTTGCACCAGCAGCACCACCGCCAGCACGACGGCACCGGCAACGATGCCAATTACCGCATTCAGCCCATTGCCAACCAACACCTGCCACAAGCCGCCTACAGGCCACTGCGAAGCGGTGGCAGCCATGGCTTCAACCGTGTGATGCATAGCAGGCACACCATGCACCAAAATACCGCCGCCGACCAAGAACATCGCAGTAGTGCCGACCACAGACAAAATTTTCATCAACCACGGTGCCGCGCTGACAATGCCGCGCCCCAGGCTTTGTGCGGCGCTGCTGGCCTGCTGAGTCAGCCACAGGCCCAAGTCGTCCAACTTGACGATGCCAGCCACCAAGCCATATACGCCCAGCGTCATGACCACGGCAATGCCACTGAGTACAGCGACTTGCTGCGCAAACGGCGCGGCGGCCACTGTGCCCAGCGTGATAGCAATGATTTCTGCCGAGAGGATGAAGTCGGTGCGTATGGCACCCTTGACCTTGTCTTTTTCAAATGCCACCAAATCAATTGCGGGGTCGGCGTTGGCTTGGGCCAAGCTGTTGTGCGCAGCTGCTGCGTCTTCAGGGCTGTGCAAAAAACGGTGCGCCAGTTTTTCGACGCCTTCAAAGCACAAAAACGCGCCGCCCACCATCAACAGCGGCGTTACCGCCCACGGCGCAAAGGCGCTGATCAGCAGCGCTGTCGGCACCAAGATGAGCTTGTTGATGAACGAGCCTTTGGCCACGGCCAGCACCACGGGGATTTCGCGCTCGGCGCGCACGCCGCTGACTTGCTGCGCGTTCAGCGCCAAATCGTCGCCCAGCACTCCCGCCGTTTTTTGCGCTGCCACCTTGGTCAGCAGCGACACGTCGTCGGCGATCACGGCGCTCTTTTTTGCCGCGACTTTGGTCATCAAGGCCACATCGTCCAAGATGGTGGCAATGTCGTCGAGCAGGGTGAGCAAACTGGCTCCGGCCATAAAAGTCCTTGGAAACGGTAAAAAATAGGCTAAAAACTGGCGCGATTATGGATAAAAAAGCCCCTAACGCTTATGTAGCAAGCGCTAGGAGCTCTGTTTTTAATAGCTTCAAAAAGAGCTTATCCAACCCACTTGCGTGCGTTGCGCCAAATGTGCATCCATGGGCTGGCCGCTGCGGCACCGCCGCTGGCGGCCAAGTCAGTCCAGCTCATTTGCACGTTGCGAAACACCCGCTCGGGATGCGGCATCATGGCTGTGAAGCGCCCGTCGGCGGTGGTCACTGCCGTCAAACCGCCCGCGCTGCCGTTGGGGTTGAACGGGTACTGCTGCGTCGCTTGGCCGTGGTGGTCAACAAAGCGCATCGCCGCCACCGCCCGCTCGGCATTGCCGCGAC
>CAIRYF010000293.1 GCA_903882725.1 uncultured Simplicispira sp. | reverse complement strand
TGCAAGCGCTTGCCAATAGTGCCTTACAGCCTCTAAAAGCCTAAAACTGCCGACGACGTTGGTTTGGATGAAATCTTCTGGGCCGTGGATGGAGCGATCGACGTGCGACTCAGCGGCAAAGTTGATGACGGCGCGTGGCTGGTGCTGGGCCAGCAGGCGCGCCACCAAGGCGCTGTCACCAATATCGCCCTGCACAAAAGTGTGGCGCACATCGCCTTGCAGACTAACTAGGTTGTGCAAGTTGCCGGCGTAGGTGAGTTTGTCGAGGTTGAGCACGCCCTCGTCGCTGCCACGCAGCCAGTCGAGCACAAAATTGGCACCAATAAAGCCGGCACCGCCGGTGACGAGGATCATGCGAGATTCCGTAAAAGCTGCCCGCAGGCAAAGCCGACGATTATCCCACTGGCAATAAAAATGCTGCATTGCACCAATAGGGTGAATCTGGGGGTCTCGGTTACAGTAGCCGCAGGAGTTGGAGAAAGTCGTCCATCCCCACCACATCCCAGGAGACATCCATGGCGAAATGGACCCCATTTCCGCACCTCGGCGACTACCACTTTGATGCTGCCAACCTAAAAACATACTGGGCACGCCTGCATATGGGTGATGCCGAGCCTCTGCCGCTACAAACCGCCGTGCTGCAAGCATGGGCTCTGCTGCACAACGGCGATTTTCAGGCAGCTGCCGAGGCGGGCAGGCAGGCAGGCAACCCGGGCGCAACCGTGGCAGCCAAAGCCACGGCCATCTATGCAACTTATCTGGAAGAAAAAGAAAAAACCCGCTTAGATCTTTTCTTGCAGGTGGCCGAACGCGCCCAAGCTCTGGCCGATGATGAGCCGCAAAACCCCAATGCTTGGTATTGGCACGCCTACGCGCTTAACCGCTACAGCCAAAGCATCAGTGTCGCCAAAGCGCTGGCGCAAGGACTGGGCAACAAAATCAAAGAATCGCTAGAAAAAACCATTGCCCTGGCACCCCACCACGCTGATGCGCGCATTACGCTGGGAGCATTTCATGCCGAGGTGATAGACAAGGTGGGGGCGCTGATTGGCTCCATGACCTACGGCGCTAAAAAGGACAAGAGCCTCAAGCTCTTTCAAGAAGCGCTGCAACTGCACCCTGGCTCGGCCATTGGGTGCATTGAATATGCCAATGCCTTGGTTATCTTGGAAGGCGTACTGAAAATGAAAGAAGCGACTGCGCTGTACGAACAAGCCGCCACCAGCGAAGCCGCTGATGCCCTAGAGCGCCTGGACATAGAAATGGCGCGCACCGAACTGCACCACTAAAATTTGCCCCGGTTTTAGGGCACAAAGCGCCGCGCCGCAATTTCGATTAAACCGTCAAAAATCAAGTTGTCCATCAGCTCAAAAGGGCGCCCCATGCTGGGTGCCATTTTCCAGCCAGCACCCCCCGTCATCATGCAGACTGGCTCGGTGCCGCAGTGCTGCGCTAGGTGCTGCACCATGCGCTCGACCGCCCCGGCAATGGCGTAGGTGCCGCCGCTGGTCAAAGCGTCGCTGGTGTTGGTCGGGAACAGCCGCACCTCGCCGGTGGGCACGTGCAGACCGGCGGTGCCCGATTCGAGGGCGCGCAGCATGATGCCGTGGCCCGGCAAAATCAGGCCGCCCAAAAAGGTGCCGTCGATATCAATGGCTTCCACCGTCACTGCCGTGCCGACCATGACAACGATCAGCGGGCGCGCTGGGCCACGGGCCAGCAGGTGCTGGCGTGCGCCAATCATTGCCACCCAGCGATCGCAGCCAAGGCGCGAGGGGTGGTCGTAGCCGTTGCGCAGGCCCGCCTCTTGCGCCGACGCAACCACCCAATTGGCCGAGACATCCCACAACTCCATTTGCTCTTCGACGCGCCGCTTGACGGCGTCACCTGCCACCACGCAACCAAGCATCCGCGTCGGCGCAGGCAAAGAAGTCCAAGCACATTCGGCCAAGCGGTCGATGTGATCGAGAAACTCTGCCCCCTGCGCAAGCAGTGCAGCCCCTGGTTGAGGCGCCTCATACAACGCCCATTTGAGGCGGGTGTTGCCGACGTCGATGGCCAAAAATGTCATGCGGCGGATTATCCCGAGTTTTCAGCAGACAAACACCTTTAGCAACAATTTGTCCGTTGTATAGCGCGCCGGGCCAATTTGGCGCTGTGGCCCGACAACATCGCTGCTGTTTTGGCGCTACAGTGGGTACTGGTTTTTCAATCAGACACGGGAGATAGACATGGGTTTGTTCAGTTTCATCAAGGATGCAGGCGAAAAATTGTTTAGCGGCAAAGACGCGCAGGCGGCAACCGTTGCGCCAGCAGCGTCGTCGCCAGAAAATCTCAATGCCAATGCAGCCAAGGCTATCGAGAGCTACATCACCGCGCAAAACCTCGGTGCCAGCGCCCTGCAAGTGTCCTATGACGGCGCGCTAGGCAAAGTCACGGTGCAAGGCGAAGCGCCCACGCAAGCGGCCAAAGAAAAAATCACCCTGTGCTGCGGCAACGTGGCCAGCGTGACCAGCGTCGAAAACCTGATGAGCGTCACCAACCCTGAGCCCGAAGCGCAATACCACGACGTGGTGCGCGGCGATACGCTCTCGGCCATTGCTAAAACCTACTATGGCGATGCCAACAAATATCCGAAGATTTTTGAAGCCAACAAGCCCATGTTGAGCAACCCCGACAAAATCTATCCCGGCCAAAAGCTGCGCATTCCTGCGCTGTAAAACGGCAAAAATCCATCCCGGCGCAAGGCAGACCCTAAAAGCCAACTTAGCAGGCTGACCGCGCATTGCGCCGAAATTGCGCTGGCGACTGGCCCGTCCACGTGCGAAAGGCGCGGATAAAGCTTTTGTCGTTGGTAAAACCGGCCTCGTAGGCTACTTGTTTGATGGCGCGGTCGGTGCGGTGCAACAGATCGATGGCGCGTTCGCGGCGTACTTCGTCTTTGAGCGCTTGCAGGGAAGCGCCTTCTTCTTTCAACTGGCGGTGCAGTGTGCGCGGCGACAGGTGCAGGCGCTCGGCCAGCGCCTCGGCGCTGTGGGCGCTGCCGGGGGCGGCGGCCAGTGCTTGGCGCACGCGCTGCACCAGCAGGCGGTCGCGCCGGTATTGCAGCACGGTGAGCGGCAGGGCGCGCTCTAGCATTTGGCGCAGCGCCGCTTCGTCGCGTTGCAGCGGCAACTGCAAATAGCGGGCATCAAAGCGCAGCGTCGCCGGGCCCATGCCAAAACGGGTACTGCCCGAAAACAACACGCTGTAGGCGCTGGCGTGCGCCGGTGCGGCAAACGGAAACTGCGCGCCCTGCAGCGGAATGCGCGAATCAATCCACCAACAGGCCAGCCCGTGGATGTTGCGCAGCACCGAGACCAAACAAAACTCGCGCAGCGCGCCCAAATCGTGCTGCTCGGTGACGGTGATTTCTGCCATCTCGCCGCGCACCGCCAGCGCCAGTGTGATGTCTTGCGTCAGCAGGCCGTGGTGGCGGCACCAGCGGGCAATTGCCAACTGCAAATGCGGCGCGCTGATCGAGGCCCGCGCCAACATCCCATAACTGCCCCACGGCAGGCGGCGGCTGAACCAGCCCAGCGCCTCGTCGTCCAGCGCTTGCATGGCCAAGCCCGAGAGGCGCTCGAACTGCCACGCCGTCACACGGGCATCGGGGTTTGCCACCGTCTCTGGCGCAATTTGTGCCTGCTGCAGCAGCAGCTGGGGCGCAAGGCCAGCGTTTTCACAGGCTTGCACGATAGCCAGCACAAACGCCATTGGCGTGGCAGCGGGGGCTTGCGGCGTCAGGGCAGGAAGAACGACGTGGGCGCTGGCGTGGTGTGGTATGGAAGGCATGGCTAGGCATTGGGTAAAAATAAAGGTGGCGTCATTTGCAACCACAGTGGCTACCTTATCACCGCTGGGGCGCGTATTCTTGCGACAGGAACCGTGCTGGCGTTGGGCTGTTTTTGGTTTTTATCCACAAAAAAAGCTTGGCCGCTGAGTGCGGGTGTCTGCTACTGCCCCTCCCTTTTTTTGTGCCTTCGGAAAGACATCCATGCCCGTTTTGCCCACCCAATTGAACGCCCGCTCGGCCGATTTTTTGGCCAACGCCCAGGCCATGCGCGCGCTGGTCGATGACCTGAATGCGCACATCGCCCAAATTTTTGAAGGCGGCGGCGAGGCGGCCCGCGCCAAGCACTTGGCGCGCGGCAAGCTGCTGCCGCGCGAGCGGGTCAACGGCCTGCTCGACCCCGGCACGCCCTTCCTCGAAATCGGCCAGTTCGCCGCCTACGGCATGTACGGCGGTGACGTGCCGGCGGCTTCGGTGATCGCCGGCATAGGCAGGGTCAATGGTGTCGAATGCATGGTCGTCGCCAACGATGCGACCGTGAAGGGCGGCACCTACTACCCGCTGACCGTCAAGAAACACCTGCGCGCCCAGGAAATCGCCCTCGAAAACCGCCTGCCCTGCGTCTATCTCGTCGATTCCGGCGGCGCCTTTTTGCCCATGCAGGACGAGGTCTTCCCGGACAAGGAACACTTCGGCCGCATCTTCTTCAACCAGGCCAACCTGTCGGCCGCCGGCATCCCGCAGATCGCCGCCGTCATGGGTTCATGCACGGCCGGCGGCGCCTACGTGCCGGCGATGTGCGACGAGTCGATCATCGTCAAGAATCAGGGCACGATCTTTTTGGGCGGCCCGCCGCTGGTGAAAGCGGCGACCGGTGAAGTCGTCTCGGCCGAAGACCTCGGCGGCGCCGACGTCCATACGCGCATCTCCGGCGTCGTCGACCATCTGGCCGAGAACGACGCCCACGCGCTGGCCATCGCCCGGCGCATCGTCAAGGATCTCAACTGGAAGAAACAGCCGCCGTTCACGCTGACGATGCCCACCGAGCCGGCCTATGCCGCCGAGGAGCTGTACGGTGTCATCCCGACCGACTCGAAAAAACCCTTCGACGTCCGCGAAATCATCGCCCGCATCGTCGACGGCTCCGATTTCGACGAATTCAAGGCGCGCTACGGCACGACGCTGGTTTGCGGCTTCGCGCGGATCTACGGCTACCCGGTCGGCATCGTCGCCAACAACGGCATTTTGTTCAGCGAATCGGCGTTGAAGGGCGCGCATTTCATCGAACTCTGCGCCCAACGCGGCATCCCGCTCGTCTTCCTGCAGAACATCACCGGCTTCATGGTCGGCCGCAAGTACGAAAACGGCGGCATCGCCCGCGACGGCGCCAAGATGGTGACGGCAGTCGCC
>CAIRYF010000292.1 GCA_903882725.1 uncultured Simplicispira sp. | reverse complement strand
GGCGGTGTGGTGGGCGACATGACGGGTTTTGCGGCCGCCAGTTACATGCGCGGTGTGCCCTTTGTGCAGGTGCCGACCACGTTGCTGTCTCAGGTCGATTCGTCGGTGGGCGGCAAAACCGCCATCAACCACCCGCTGGGCAAAAACATGATCGGTGCGTTCTACCAACCCGTGCGGGTGGTGTGCGACCTGAACACGCTGGCCACCTTGCCCCCGCGCGAGTTGAGCGCGGGCCTGGCCGAAGTCATCAAATACGGTCCGATTGCCGACATGGCCTTCATGGACTGGCTGGAGGCCCACATGGACGCACTGCTGGCGCGCGATCGCAGTGCGCTGGCCCACGCCGTGCGGCGCAGTTGCGAGATCAAAGCGTGGGTGGTCGGCCAAGACGAGCGCGAAGCCGGCCTGCGTGCCATCCTGAACTTTGGCCACACCTTTGGCCACGCCATCGAGGCCGGTATGGGCTACGGCGCTTGGTTGCACGGCGAAGGCGTTGGCGCTGGCATGGTGATGGCAGCCGAGCTGTCGCGCCGTTTGGGGCTGGTCGATGCCGCCTTTGCCACGCGCCTGCAAACACTGGTGCAGCGCGCTGGCCTGCCGCTGCGTGGGGCGCAGTTAGAAAGCGCTGACAACGGAGATAACGCCGGACGCTACTTAGAGCTGATGCGCGTAGACAAAAAGTCCGAGGCCGGTGAGATCCGCTTTGTGTTGATCGACGGCCCCGGTCAAGCTATCGTGCGCGCTGCCCCTGATGCGCTGGTGCGCGAAGTCATTGACGCCTGCTGCGCGCCACGCACAGCTTGATTGCTACCAAATATATAGCTAGATACGCACTTAACTAAAGGGCTAGAGGCCGATTTGGCTATATTTTTGCTTTTGAAGCTATTTTTTGAAACTGCACACATCCATGCCCTCTTTTGCCTCTCCTGTTGTTGACTCCGCCACCGTGGTGCAAGACACCGTGCGCTGGCTAGAGCGCGCCGTCATCGACCTGAACCTGTGCCCGTTTGCCAAAGGCGTACACACCAAAGGCCAAGTTCACTATGTCGTCAGCGCCGCCACGGATGCCGACCTCGATACGCTGGCGCAAGACGTAGCGCGCGAGCTGCAAGCGCTGGCCGAAAGCCCACCCGAACAGCGCGACACCACGCTGCTGATGGCACCGGGCTGTTTGCATGATTTTTTGGACTTCAACGACTTTTTGGCGATAGCCGAGGATTTGCTGGTCTCGCTGGAGTTGGACGGCATTTTGCAAATTGCCAGCTTTCACCCGCAGTTTCAGTTCGCTGGTACGGCGCCAGACGACGTCACCAATTGCACCAACCGCACGCCCTACCCGACGCTGCACCTGCTGCGCGAGGACAGCATCGACCGCGCTGTGGCGGTGTTTCCTGAGGCAGAAACCATTTTTGAACGCAACATCGAAGTGCTAGAAGGCTTAGGGCTGGACGGCTGGAACGCACTGGACGTCGGCGCGCGCTGCCCGGTGGCGCACACCTCGGCCACAGAAAAATGATGAAAGCCAAAGCCCCCGCTGCCACTGCTGCCGAGCAGCTGGAGCTGCGCCCCGGCCAATCGCTGGAGCTGCTCAAAGCGCTGCACATCCTGACGCGCGAGGGCAAGCTCAACCAAGACTCGCGCCGCAAGCTCAAGCAGGTTTACCACCTGTTCCAGTTCATCGAGCCGCTGCTGCAAGAGCTGTCACAAAGTCCGTCACCAGAGGGCCACGCGCCCACGCTGGCCGACCACGGGGCGGGCAAGTCGTATTTGGGCTTCATCCTGTACGACTTGTATTTCAAAGCACTGGGGCGCGGCCATATTTACGGCATTGAATGGCGCGCTGATTTGGTGGACAAGTCACGCACACTGGCGGCGCAGCTGGGCTTTGAGCGGATGTCGTTTTTGAACCTGTCGGTGGCCGCATCCGCCGACGTGGCCGAACTGCCCGAGCGCATCGACATCGTTACCGCCCTGCACGCCTGCGACACCGCCACCGACGACGCTATCGCCTTTGGCCTGCAAAAGCACGCCCGTGCCCTGGTGATCGTGCCGTGTTGTCAGGCTGAAGTAGCGGCGTGTTTGCGCCAAGGCAAAGCGCTGCAACTGTCGCGCACCCCGCTGGCCGAGCTGTGGCGCCACCCCATCCACACGCGCGAAATGGGCAGCCAAATCACCAACGTGCTGCGCTGTTTGCACCTAGAGGCGTCCGGCTACCAAGTGACGGTGACCGAGCTGGTCGGCTGGGAGCACAGCCTAAAAAACGAGTTGATCATCGCCAAATACACCGGCCAAAAAAAGCGCAGCGCCGCCGAACGCCTGCGCGCCATCTTGCAAGAGTTCGGGCTGGAACAGGCGCTGGCCGCGCGCTTTGGTTTGTGATTTGCGGGTTATTGGGGGTCAGAGTCGTATTAAATTTGCGGCGGGGAGAATATCAAGACACAGCCTGGACTGCCAAGCGCTTGCCTAGGGCCGCTAGTGCAGTTTCTATTTGGTCAATGCGACTTTTATGGCGCATGGAGATAAGGCGATCTACCAAGGGCGGAGACACATTCAGCGAACGCGCCAGATCAGCCTTGCGTTTGCCTGATGCCAGCATCGTGTTGTAGAGCAGTGCCTTGCTTGCCACCAGTACCGGCAGCCATACCACCGGCTGACCCGGTTCGGCTACAGACGGCGTGGGAATCGGTTCGCGGCGATTTTCAAAGGACTCAAAAGCTGTAATCAGCGCATCCACCGCATTAAGCAAGGCTTCGTCATCATCACTGCCGATGGAATGGCAAAAGGCAATGTCGGGGAATCCGACCAGCACTGCGCCAGTTTGGGGATCTTTTTCAAGGGTGGCGGGGTAGCAGAACATCGGGGTCTCCTTACTTCAGTCCAAGGTCTTTTTTGATGGCGTTGACCAGCGGGTTCGGAATTTCTTTTGCG
>CAIRYF010000291.1 GCA_903882725.1 uncultured Simplicispira sp. | reverse complement strand
TGTTTGCCTTTGACAAGGCGGAGTTGTCGCCGCAGGCTGGGCCGCGTATGGACAAGCTGGCTGGCTTTTTGGCGCAGTTTCCTGAGCGCAAAGTGCTGATCGAGGGCTATACCGACAGCGTCGGCGCCCAGGCCTATAACCTGAGCCTGTCCGAGCGCCGCGCCCAGGCGGTGCGCGATACCTTGGTGCAGCGCGGCATCGACAGCGCCCGCATTGGTGCCCACGGCTACGGCAAAGCGCACCCGGTGGCCGACAACCACTCCGCCGATGGCCGTGCCATGAATCGCCGCGTGGAGATTGTCATTACCGATGACCAAGGCAATTTACGCGGCCGCTAAAGCCTAAAGCCCAAAGCCCAAAGCCCAAAGCCCAAAGCCGTGCCTAGTAGTGCGGCGGCAGCTCGTCGCGCAGATTGCGCGGCGCGCCGCTGCTGTCGGGTTGTTGCTGGCGCAGCTGCTGCAGATCGTGCAGCAGCGCATCGATTTGCAATTGCTGGCGGTAAATCGTCAGGTTCAGTTGCTCCAGCAAGTCTTCGCTGTAGCTGGCTTTAATTTCCAGCTCAGTCAGGCGCTGGTCGGTGTCAGAAGTGGAGTCCATAGCGCCGCATTGGACAGGAGTTTTATGCCGCTGCCGGCCTACGCACAGTAAATTATGGCAAAAATAGCCTCTAGCCCTTATGTTGCTTGCGGTTATAGCTATCAAAAAAGAAGTTAATAGCGCAAAAAAATGCCCTGTTGCCAGTGGCAGCAGGGCGCTGTTGAGGGCGTAGAGCGCTTACTCTTCTTCAGGCTGCTCGTGCGCGCGAATGGTGTCGCGGGCGTGGCGGTCTTTGAGGCGGCCAAGGTCAGCATCCAAAGCGCGGGTGAGTTTTTCGAGTGCGCCGGTAAAGGCGTCGGCCACTTTGTCGGCGTCTGCCGTTACGGTGACTGGCTGGCGACCGGCGGGGCGGGCCTCGATGCGGCAGCGCTTGTCATTGACACTGTCTTTGCCAGCGGCGGTGTCGGTCAAAAACACTTCGATGCGGGTGAGATGCTCGCGAAAACGTCCCAAACGCGCCGTGGCTTCTTCTTGAATCCATTGGGCCAGAGATTCGCCGCCCTGGATGTTGTCATCGGTGTGTACTTGAACTTGCATGGATTCTCCTTTGGCATGGGCCGGCACGCAGGCCGGAGTGAAAACGGGTACGACACTGTCTGCATCATGCCGCAACCAGCAGCGCGTATTGGCGTCGTAGCCATTTTTTTACATGGGGCGCAAGCCAGGCGCTTCAAGCCCCACCGCTGTGGCTGTAAAAATCCCCTCTTACAAACGCTGTGCAGCGACGGTGTTACAACAAACTATGTCTGCACATTCCCGTCTCAAAATTGGTTTGTCCGCTTGCTTTCAGCACGCCGACCCGGCACGCTCTTTGTTTACCGGCAAAACACTGCAATACGTTGAACAGTCGGTGGCGCACTGGATCATGTCGGCTGGTGCCATGGTGGTGATGGTGCCCTGCCCGACCGGTGCCACCGCGCGCGGCGACGTCACGCTGGCGCACTACGCGCAGTGGCTCGACGGCGTGGTGATGCACGGCGGTGCCGATGTCTGGCCTGGCAACTATGGCGAGACGCCACTGCGTGAGGCCTGGCTGGGCGACCAAGTGCGCGACCTGTACGACTTGGCGGTGGTCGAGGCGTTTTCGCAGGCGGGCAAGCCGATTTTTGGCATTTGCCGGGGCTTGCAACTGATCAACGTGGCCTTTGGCGGCTCGCTGTACCAAGACATTGAAACCCAGCGCCCCGGCACGCTACAGCACCGCAATGCCACCACCTACGACCAAAACTACCACGACATCGAGTTTGTCTCGGGCACGCACATGGCGCAGATGTTTCCCGGCCAGCGCCGAGCGCGCGTCAACAGCATTCACCACCAAGGCATTAAGCGTTTGGCACCCAATTTTGAGATCGAAGCCTTCAGCCACCCCGACGTGGTGCCCGAGGCGATTCGCCGCCGCGCTGGCCCTGGGCGTGGCTATATTGCCGCCACCCAGTGGCACCCCGAGTTCCACACGCCCGGCTCCAACGCGCTGGACGACACCCCTATCCTGAACGACTTTCTGGCCGCCTGCACCGCAGGGCGCACTGTGGTGTCCGCCTCTGGCCACAGCCCGTTCCAAATTCGCGACCGCGCCGCGCGCCTGCTGCGCCAAGCCTTGCTGCGCGGGCGTTGAGGTGCCGGTGCTCCGCTACGCCACTTGCGCCATCAGTTTGAAGTGGGTGGCGGTAGCGCGCACTTCCTTCATGCGGCCATGACCGGGCAGCACTTTTTCGATGATGGTGACCAACCCCGCTTGCTGCAAGGCATCCAAGTCGCGTTTGACGGCGCTGCGGTCACGTTGCAGGCGCAGGGCAATGTCAGTGATGGAGCCGGGCGTTTCTTTGACCGCCCGAAACAGCGTCAGGCGCGTGGCTGTAATCAGCTTGACCAAGTCAAAGGGATCTTCAAAGCTGATGATTCGCTCGGGTGCAATGATTTTACCACTGTCTGCCGCCTTGGCCAACTGACGCCCGCGCTTAAAAAATGCGTCTTCGGTGCCTGTCTTGATAGTGAGTTTAGTGAGTTGGGTCATTTTTTCTCCTTCAATGCGAGCCAGTCGCGTTCAAAACGCTCCTCCACATCTTCAAAGCTCACGAACGCGACAGGCTCGACAACGCCAAAGCAGTGCCTATGGTGGTAGCCATGGGCGTTGTCATAGCCAACAACGCGCCCGTTGTCTCCTGCATGGAGGTGGTGGTTGATGTAGGCCAGGTTGTAGCGCGTCACCTTGCCCTTGGCGTCTGCCCAGACTTCTCGTCTTAATGTTCCATTGCCCCGCTTGTCAGCAATTTTGTGTGATTCGTCATGAACTTTAGCATCAGCCATGATTTATTTTATCGCGGCTGTAATGGGCGCTATCGGTGCCGGGTTAGGAGCTTTGGGTTCAGAGATTTGGAGTCGGAAATTTGGAGTCGGAAATTTGGGGTCAGATTCCAATTAAAGGCCAAAATGGCATCTAGCCCATATACAGCCTGCGGT
>CAIRYF010000290.1 GCA_903882725.1 uncultured Simplicispira sp. | reverse complement strand
TGGCAACGCGCTATGAAAAGCTCGACACCCGCTTTCTCAGCATCGTCCACTTGGTTGGTGCCATGAAATGGCTTCATTAACTTCAATAACACGGCCTAGAGCAGCGGCGTTTTTATTTGTTTGGGCTGCTGCTGTATCCGCAGGATTTCATCTACCTCACGGCGCTGCTGATCATTTCGGCGCTGTCGCTGTTTTTGTTCACGGCAGTGGCTGGGCGGCTGTGGTGCGGCTTTGCCTGTCCACAGACGGTCTATACCGAAATTTTTATGTGGATCGAGCACAAGGTGGAGGGCGACCGCAGCGCACGCCTGCGCCTAGATGCCTCGCCTTGGACGGCTGACAAGCTGTGGCGCAAATCGTTGAAGCAGTTTTTGTGGATCGCCGTAGCGCTGTGGACGGGGTTCACTTTTGTTGGCTACTTTGTACCGATTCGCACGCTGGCGGTCGAGGCCATGGCCCTGCAAGGCGGCTGGCAAATTTTTTGGGTGCTGTTTTATGGCTTCGCCACCTACGGCAATGCCGGATTTTTGCGCGAGCAAATCTGCAAATATATGTGCCCGTATGCGCGCTTTCAGAGCGCCATGTTTGACCAAGACACGCTCGTCGTTACCTACGACGCCGCACGCGGCGAGGCACGCGGCCCGCGCACCAAGGCGGTCGATGCCAAGGCGCAGGGCCTGGGCGACTGCATTGACTGCACGCTGTGCGTGCAGGTCTGCCCGGTGGGCATCGACATCCGCGATGGCCTACAGTACGAGTGCATTGGCTGCGGCCTGTGCGTGGACGCCTGCAACTCCGTCATGGACAAGATGCAATACCCGCGCGGCCTGATTCGCTATACCACGCCCAATGCCCTGGTCCAGCGCTGGAGCCTGCGCCAGATGCTGCGCCGCGTAGCACGCCCGCGCGTGCTGCTCTACAGCGCTGCGCTGTTGGCCCTGACGGTGGCTATGGTGGACAGTCTGCTGGTGCGCACCCCGCTCAAGGTGGACGTGATCCGTGACCGCAGCGTGCTGGCGCGCCAGGTAGAGCGCGGGCAGATCGAGAACGTCTACCGCCTGCAAATTGCCAACGCCACCGAGGTACCCCAGCGCTACCGCCTAGCGGCCAGCGGTCTGGAAGGGCTGCACGTGGCCTCGGACAGCGAGGTGGACGTGGCTGCTGCCCAAGCGCGCTGGATGGTGGTGCGCCTGCGCGCGCCCGAGGGCGTGGCCGCTACTGGCCCGCATTCCGTGGCGTTGGAAATCACAGCCATCGGCGATGCAGCGGTGCAGCTGCGCGAGAAAACCACTTTTCTGATACCACGCTGAACCGCCAAGCGCCGCGCAGCTTCAGCGGCCTACGCTGCCGCAACGATTTGGCCCAGCGTGGCCAGCGCCTGCTCAGTGCGCGCACTCCAAGCGTGACCATAGTTTAGGCGCAGGCAATTGGTGAAGGCGTGCGAGGCTGAAAAAATCGGCCCCGGTGCCACGCTGATGCCCTGTGCTAACGCTTGGCGGTGGATGTGCAGTGCGTCACAACCTTCGGGCAGCTCTACCCACAAGAAGTAGCCGCCCTCGGGCCGCGTAGCCCGCGTGCCGGCGGGAAAATAATGGCCGACAGCTTGGGCAAATGCCGCCTGCTGTGCCATCAGCGCTGCGCGCAGCTTGCGCAGGTGCTTGTCAAAACCGCCGCGCTCTAGGTACAGCGCCAACGCCAGTTGCGCCGGGGCCGAGGCACTCAGCGTACTGGTCAACTTGTGCCGTGCCACCGCGCGCGTAAAGCGTCCCGGCGCGGCCCAGCCGATGCGGTAGCCCGGTGCCAGCGATTTGGAAAATGAACCGCAGTGCAGCACCAGTCCTTCGGTGTCAAACGCTTTGGCGGGCAGTGGGCGCTGGTCGCCAAAGTACAACTCGGCGTACACATCGTCCTCGATCAGCGCTACGCCGTGGCCGGTGGTCAATGCCACCAACGCTTTTTTCTTCGCTTCGGGCATCAGGCTGCCTAGCGGGTTCTGAAAGGTGGTCATCAGCCAACAAGCCTTGGGGCGGTGGCGCACGATGGCCGCCTCCAACGCAGCCAGGTCAATGCCTTCGCGCGGGTGGGTAGGCACCTCGATGGCCTGCAGGCCCATGCGTTCGAGCGATTGCAAGGCGGCATAGAACGTGGGCGATTCCACCACCACCGCATCGCCCGCGCGCGTGACGGCAGCCAGGCACAGGTTCAGCGCTTCGAGGGCGCCGTTGGTGATAACGATGTCGTCCATAGACACCGGTACCCCTGCCGCTAAGGATTTATCCGTAAATTGATATATTTCTCAGTCTTGATCTGAAATCACACAGGAGTGAAAGATGGCCAAAGCCCATGCCAACTCATGGGAAGTGACGGATGAGTTCTGGGCACGGGTGCAGCCGT
>CAIRYF010000289.1 GCA_903882725.1 uncultured Simplicispira sp. | reverse complement strand
GACAAACGCACCCAGCGCCCGGGTGCGGTACTGCTCTTCGTAATACAGGTAAAACACCGCCGTCATCCAGCAGAACATGACGAACACTTCATACAGGTTGCTGACCGGAATGTGGCCCACATCAACCCCGACCAAGTAGCTTTCGTACCAGCGCACCAGCGTACCGATCAGCGCCATGGCGACTGCCACCCAAACCAGACGCGAGCCGATCAGCGACATGGTGGCACCCTCACCGCGTGCCACCATGCTGATCCAATAAAAAATGGTGCTCATAAAGAACAACATACTCATCCACAAGATGGCGGACTGGCTGGACAAAAAGTATTTGAGCCAAAACACCGTATCGGCGCGCGCCAGTTGGCCCACGCCGTCTTGTTGGTACAGGTTGATAGCCAGCAGGGCAAAGCCAGCAGCCACCAGCATCAACACGCGCAGCGGGTGCCAAAACCAACCCAGCCAAATGACGCCGGGAATAGCGCCAAGCAAAATGCCTTTTTCGTACACATCCATGTAATCGGCATAGCGTTGCAAGGCAAACAGCCCGCCCGCCACCACCAAGGCGGCAAACAACCAATCAAACCAGTTGCGGCGCGAGAGAAAACTCTCGTTCAAGCGCAGCGTGGCGTTCTTTACCGGGCTAGAACCCGTCACGGGAGGAGTGCTGGCAGTGTTCATGCGGTGCTTCCGTCAGGGCGTACCCCGATGAGTTTTTCAGAAATTTGGGCGAATTCAACATCGCTGTCCATAGTCCTGCGGTTGGTCGACAGCGCCATCGTGGCGTGGGTCTGACCGTCGCGCGGTGCCAGCCACACCCAAATGCGCCGTTCGCGCACGTAGAGCATGGCAAAAACACCCAAGATCAGAAAAGCACAGCCCAAATAGACAATGTTCTTACCAGGGGCACGCGCCACCTCGAACACGCTGGCTTGCACCTGCTTAAAGTCCTTCAGCTCAAACACCAGCGGCGACGGGTAGAACTGCACATCACTCAAGGCGCGCAAGGCTTGGGACATAAAGGCTTGCGTCTGATCGCTGGGCTGCAGCGGTGCCAAACCGGCGCGCTCGCGTGTCATCTGCGCCAGTTCAAACAAGGTGCCGCTCAGGATGTGTATCAGCACTTGGCTGGCGCGCTCGCGCTCGGCTTGCGGAACATTGGTTTCCATGAACTGCGCTATGGCTGGCAAGCCGCCCATGCGCTGGCCGTCTTCACCAATGCTGCCAGCAAACAAAGTCAAGGCGCGCGTGGCCGACTGCGTCAGCTGCTCGGCCAAGTCGGCGCGCTGGCCATCGACCGCCCGCGCCACATAACGGCGCACCGCTTGGTCGCGCAAGGCCGCGTCGTCCAGCGCCGCGTGCATCCGCAAGAAGCCGTCCATGCTGCCCTGCGTATCAGCAGGCACGCGCAGATAGCGCAGTGGATCGGCTGGATTTTGCCGTACGCCCATCAAGAACAGCGGCGCGCCGCCCTCTTCCATCACCATCGGCAGCATATAGTTGTGGTACTCACGCGCCTGGCCAGAGGCATCGCGCAGTTTGTAGCTGATGCTCGGGCCGACATTGCGCAGCACTTTGGTGCTGACGGTTTTGTT
>CAIRYF010000288.1 GCA_903882725.1 uncultured Simplicispira sp. | reverse complement strand
CGCACAAATGGAACTGCCCGATGCCGTGTGGCGCGCCATGAACTGGGGCTGGACGGGCTTTTTTGCCGCCATGGGCGTACTCAACCTCTGGGTGGCCTACAACTTTGACACCAATACTTGGGTCAACTTCAAGTTGTTTGGCGGCATGGGACTGATGTTTGCCTTTGTGATTGCACAGGCGATGTACTTAAGCCGCTACGTTAAAGACGGCGTTAAAGACAGTGTTAAAGACGCCGACCCCCTTAAGGACTAAAAATATGACCACCCCAGATACCGCCATCACCGCATCGGCCATGGAGCACAGCCTGCACGCGGCCCTCACCCCCACCGCGCTGCAAGTGCTGGACGAAAGCCACCTGCACGCTGGCCACGCGGGTGCCAATGGCACCGGTTTTGGTACCCATTTTCGGGTGCGTATAGCCTCGCCGTTGCTCGCTGGCCTGACGCGTGTGCGCCAGCACCGCCTTGTGTATGATGCGCTGCAAGAATTTATTGACCGTGGCGCTCATGCCATTGCGATAGAAATTCTCTGATTAACGCTCTTGCAAGCGCTCTGACTTGTCGGCAAGTCTGCCTGCAATCTGACCTCTCTTATTTTGGATTTTTGATGAAGAAACAGCTCCTGTCCGGCCTGGTGGCCGCTGCCTTGTTGGGCTCCGTAGCCCTGCCTGCTTTGGCCCAAAATGTAGCCATCGTCAACGGCAAGCCAATTCACAAAGAGCGCATTGAGGTGCTCAAGCAGCAAATCGAGCGCTCGGGCCGCCCAATGACCCCTGAACTGGAAAGCCAGATCAAAGAAGAAACCATCGCCCGCGAGATTTTTATGCAAGAAGCGCAAAAACGCGGCTTGGAGACATCAAGCGATTACAAAGCACAAATGGAACTGGCGCGCCAGACCATTTTGATCCGCGAGCTGTTTAACGATTACCAAATCAAAAACCCGGTGACGGATGCTGAAATTCAGGCTGAGTACGACAAGTTCGTCAGCCTCAACAGCGGCAAAGAATACAAGGCCAGCCACATCTTGGTAGAGAAAGAAGATGAGGCCAAAGCCATCATCGCCTCCATCAAAAAAGGTGCCAAATTTGCTGATATCGCCAAAAAGCAATCCAAAGACCCAGGCTCTAGCACCAATGGTGGTGACCTTGATTGGGCCACCGCTAGCAGCTATGTGTCGGAATTCACCGAAGCGCTAATGAAGCTGGGAAAAGGCCAAATGACGCAAACCCCAGTCAAAACACAGTTTGGCTGGCACGTGATTCGCTTGAACGAAACGCGCGACGCGCAATTGCCCAAGCTGGAAGAAGTCAAGCCGCAAGTGGCCCAGCAGCTGCAACAGCAAAAGCTGACCAAGTTCCAAGAAGAACTGCGCGCCAAGGCCAAGGTCGAATAATACCGGCGTAGCTTGATTCTTTGCTTTTATAAAACGCGGCTTCAGCCGCGTTTTTTTATGGCGCACGCCCCAGCATCCAGCCCAGTGCCAGCAGCGCGCCCAGCAGCACCGGTTGGTGCAGCAAATAGTAGCTCAGGCTCCAGCGCCCCAGCGTTGCCAGCGGCTGCCACAGCGCGGGCAAAGATCCTTGTAGCCAATGGGACTGGGACTGGCGCGACAACAGCCATTGCCCGGCGGCCAACCCCCACCACAGCACACCCAGCCACGGCAACACCGGCACATAGTCTTCGGTAAAAGGTTTGCGCGACACCAACCCCAGCCAATTGAGCCCGCGCGCATTGAAGTAAACCGCCCACTCGGCCAACGGCCCCGACAAAGCCCACTGCGCGCCCCACGGCAGCAGCAGCGCTGCCGCACCCGCCAGCCACAGCCAGCGGCCCCCGCGCGCCGTACCGCCTGCCGTACTTGCCGTACTGCTCACCAACAGCAACCTCCCCGCCATGCCGTGCAGCACGCCAAAGTAAATAAAACTGCGCGGAAACAGCCACCACGAGCCGATGCTGACCAACAGCTCGCCAGCGGCAATTTGCCCCCAGCGCCGGCCAAAACGCGCCCAGCCTTGGCCTTGCTGCACGGCCAGCGCTTGGCCCAAACCAGCACAAAACAAAAACAGGCTGACGATGGCAGTGCGCTGCCCAGTCCACAGCGGATCGGCGCGAAAGTCTTGCGCCCAATAGCCCAAGTAGCCCAGGTCAAAACAAAAGTGAAACACCGTCATCCACACCATTGCCAGGCCGCGCAGGGCATCGACCCGATCAAAACGAAGGCGTGGCGGTGTATTCACTGGTGCGGACAGCGTGAAAATTGATGGGGGTGTTTGGTGGGTCGTAGTGGGATCGAACCACTGGCTTCCACCGTGTGAAGGTGGCACTCTACCGCTGAGTTAACGACCCGATGTGCAGACTGCAAAAAGTCTGACTGCGGACTGGCACGTAACTGGCACGTAAATGGTGGGT
>CAIRYF010000287.1 GCA_903882725.1 uncultured Simplicispira sp. | reverse complement strand
TTTCACGCGCAATGCTCCCTAAGGGCACAATTTTTTCAACACCGCCTCGTTTGACGGCTTCTTTAGGCATACCGTAAACCACACAACTGGCTTCGTTTTGTGCCAGGGTGCGGGCTCCTGCTTGGCGCATTTCAAACAAGCCTGCGGCACCATCGTCGCCCATGCCCGTCATGATGACGCCCAGTGCATTTGCCCCAGCGCACTTGGCCACTGAGCGAAACAACACGTCCACCGACGGGCGATGCCGGTTCACTAGCGGGCCGTTGATCACCTCGACGTGGTATTGCGTGCCGCTGCGCTTGAGCAGCATATGCTTGCCCCCTGGCGCAATCAAGGCCCGGCCATTGATTACGCGGTCGTTGTTTTGGGCTTCTTTTACCTCGATTTGGCACAAATTATTGAGCCGCTGGGCAAACGCTGCGGTAAATTTTTCGGGCATATGCTGCACGATAACGATGCCTGGCGTTACCCGTGGCAGGGTGGTTAACACCTCCTCTAGTGCTTGTGTGCCACCGGTGGAAGTGCCCAATGCCACCACCCGTTCGGTTGTTTGGATCGGCACTGAGGACTTGTCTGAAGCCGCAAGGATGACATCGGCCGTATGCCGTGCAGAGGTGCCGTGCAGCACTGCTACGTTGGCGCGCGCAGCTGCCTTGACGGCAGACACCAAATCTTCTGACGCATCCTCTAAAAATTGCTTTAAACCCAGCTTGGGCTTGGTGATGATGGAGACGGCTCCTGCGGCCAAGGCGGCCATAGAAACTTCGGCACCATCCTCTGCCAAAGTGGAGCAAATGACCACTGGGGTAGGCCGCTCGGCCATGATCTTTTTTAGAAACGTGATGCCATCCATGCGCGGCATTTCGATGTCTAGCACCAGCACATCAGGCCACTGTACGCGCATACGGTTCATGGCAAAAATCGGGTCGGCTACAGCGGCTACTACATGAATACCGGGGTCACGCGCCAGCAGTGCTGTCACCACTTGCCGCACCACAGCCGAATCGTCTACGACCATGACTTTGATGCGGCTCACGAAAACACTCCTTCTTGTGCGCCAGCTTCGACTTCGGCGGCCAGCTCTCTCGCCGATGGCCTGACCTGTCTAGACCAGACATCGCCCTTGCTGATGTCAAAAATGATCTGTCGATGGCCCATGCCAAACAGACTCTCTGTGGCGATAGGAATGCCGTGCTGCAGCAGCAGTTCACGGGCTGCTTCACCGTTGCGTCGGCCTACGTGTACGCTACCGGATCGCACTCGCCCGGGAAACATATTGCCCCCGCCAAATAGCTTGGCCTGGCAGTGCTGTGGATCGACTCCCAGCGCTTGCAGGTCTTGGCACATCAGTGCCAATGCTTCGTCACCGTAGTGGCCGTTCAAGCCGCTGCGGGTGGTGCCAGCACTGCCACGTGTAGGCAATAAAAAATGCGACATACCCCCGACGCGTGCTATGGGGTGCCACAGCGTGATGGATACGCATGACCCCAAAATAGTACGAACCTGAAACGCCGCATCACCGACAAAATACTCGCCGGGTAACAAAAAAATGTCCATCAACGATATATCTAGCATGGTCAGCCCGGTTTTCTGTAAATGGACGGAGCTACAACTTGGACGGTTTGGGTGATGTCGCTCAAACTCTCGGAATGGCCAACACAAAAATAGCCTCCCGGCTTGAGGGCCGCCAGAACACGTGCAACAACCTCGCGCTTGGTTTCTAGGTTGAAGTAAATCATGACGTTGCGCAAGAACACCATGTCAAATTTACCCAATTCAGGGAGGGGCGCATTGAGATTGGCGTGTACGAAGCTGACGCGGTTGCGCAAATTACGGTCGATCAGCAGATGGCCGTCGTACTCTTGGGTGCCTTTGTGGCAAAAGCGCTGCAAGTAAGCCATGGGAATGTGGCGTCCACGCTCTAGGGTGTAGAGGCCGCGGCGCGCGCCCTCTAGCATTCGGGAGCTGATATCGGTACCCACAATGTCCCAGGGCAAGCCGGGCATTACATCGGCCAACACCATGGCTATGGTGTAGGCCTCTTCGCCGCTGGAGCTGGCTGCGCTCCATACCCGATATGGCTGTGATCGGCCCCGAGCAGCCAAGGCTTGGGTACGCAAAAACTCAAAGTGCTTGTTTTCGCGAAAAAAATAGGTCTCGTTGGTGGTCAGAAGATCTACGGCTATTTGCACCTCTTTAGGGTAGCGACCTGCGGCTAGCAACTGAAAGTACTTGCCAAAGCTGTCGAGGTCGTAATACACGAGGCGCTTGCTTAACCGACCCATGACCAACGCCTTTTTGGCGTCTGCCATGGAGATGCCTGCCGCATCAAAAATGAACCGCTGGAATTGGGCGAACTCTGTGTCTGTGATGGGCTTGATGGACATGGTTGAAGCAAGGCACGCAGTGCCCCATCAGGTAGGCGCTGCTGGCACGTCAACTGACGCAGCCATACGGCCCATTTGGCTGATTTCTTCCGTTGACATCACGTTGTCTACATTGAGCAAAATGACAAATTTACCATTGACTTTGGCAATACCCTCAATAAAGTCAGGTCGGATTTTTGCCCCAAATGCGGGTGCGGGTTCAATTTCGGCAGCTGGGATTTCCAGCACTGCCTGAACAGAATCCACGACTACGCCCATGTGTGGGTGATCGCTTTCGTTGTCAGTCGCTACCTCGATGATGACAATGCAGGTACTTTTAGTAACTGGTGTCGGTGGCTTGCCAAAGCGTGCCGATAGATCCATGACAGGCACCACCGCCCCCCGTAAATTGATGATCCCC
>CAIRYF010000286.1 GCA_903882725.1 uncultured Simplicispira sp. | reverse complement strand
CAGGCGTTGCAGCCTGCGGGCTTTTTTGTGGGCGCCATCGCCATCGCGCGGCCCCCACCTACACGGCTTTGCGTCTTGCCTGACAGGGCGGTGTCGGCAGCTGCTTTACGCTCGCAGCGGCGATACTTTCTTTGCTGTGCCTGCGTACCTGCCCACCTGCCCACTTTTCATGTCCACACCCCTCTCCACTGTCGCCGCTGTTGACACTTCCCCCGGCGATCCAGACACCAGCGCACCCTTGAAGCCATCTAAAACCCGGCGCAGGCGCGCTCCCGCCTTGTCGCTTTCGGCTTTGAAACAGTTCATGAGCGTCGCCAAGCCGTATTGGCAGGGCGACAAAAAACGCACCGCGTGGGGGCTGTTAGCGCTGCTGATTGGGCTGATGGTCTTTGAGACCAAGCTGGCGGTGATGCTGGTTGACAAGAGCGGGGAAATGACCTCGGCGCTGGCGGGCAGAGATGCCGAGCGCTTTTGGGCCGCCGTGCGCACCACGCTGTACGTGCTGGCGTTTGCGGTGCCGGTGTATGCGTTTTATTACTATATGCGCGATGCGTTCTCCAACTATTGGCGCCGCTGGTTGACGTCTCGTTTTCTGGACGGCTACCTTGGCGAGCGCAAATACTACGAAATGGGTGCGCGCAGCGACATCGACAACCCCGATCAACGCATCAGCGAAGACATCAACACCTTTACCGGGCGATCCACCCACTTTCTGCTGATTTTCATTGGCTCGCTGATGCAACTTGTCGCCTTCAGTACGGTGCTCTGGTCGATTTCGCACACGCTGGTCGCCATCTTGGCGCTCTATGCTTTTTTGGGCACCTTCGGCGCGCTGTATTTTTTTGGCACACCGCTGATCCGCATGAATTTTTGGCAGTTGCGCCGCGAGGCTGACTTTCGTTTCAGTCTGATGCGGCTGCGCGAGAACGCCGAATCAATTGCCTTCTACCGTGGCGAAGCGCAAGAGCGCGCGCAACTCAATGTGCGCTTTGAGGCTGCATTCAGCAACTTCGCCCGCCTGATCAAGCAGCAGCGCTCGCTCAACCTGTTTCAGCGCACCTTCAGCCAGCTCACCTTGGTGGTGCCCAGCGTGGTGCTGGCGGGCGCGGTGCTGGCGGGCGAGATGGAAGTCGGGCGTGCGGTGCAGGCAGCGGGTGCTTTTACTGCCGTGCTGGCGGCTGTCTCACTCATCGTGGACAACTTCGAGAGCCTGAGCCGCTTTGTGGCGGGTATCGACCGGCTGCACGCACTCTCGCAAGTGGTGCTGAAAACCCCCGCAGCGCCTGCCCCGTGGGCCGATCCGAGCGCCATCGACCCAGTTATCGGCGCAATGGCCGCCACCCCTCCCGATGCTGCGCCAACGATAGCCATGCGCGAGGGAGACACCTTGGCCATCGAGGCGCTGACCCTGTACACGCCAGACTTTCGCCGCAAGTTGGTGCAGGACTTGTCGCTGCAACTGGCACCGGGCGACGCGCTGCTGATCATTGGCCCCAGCGGCTGCGGTAAAAGTTCGCTGCTGCGTGCCATTGCCGGCCTGTGGAACAGCGGCAGCGGCGTGGTGCAGCACCCGCCCATCAAAGAGATGTTCTTCTTGCCGCAGCGCCCGTATATGCAAAGCGGCACGCTGCGCAGCCAAATCATTTATCCGGCCACCACGACCGAGCTGGCGGATGCGCAGCTGCTGGAGCTGCTGCAAGAGGTACACCTTGAAACGCTGGCCGAGCGGGTGGGCGGACTGCAAGCCTCTCGCGATTGGGAAAAGCTGCTGTCCACCGGCGAGCAACAGCGCTTGGCGTTTGCGCGGGTGCTGGTCTGCCAGCCCAACATGGTGATTTTGGACGAAGCCACCAGCGCGCTCGACAGCGCCAACGAAGCCTCGGTCTACCAGCGCTTGCGCGCAAGCGGCGTCACTTTGGTGAGCATTGCGCACCGCCACTCGGTGCTACAGCACCACAGCCACGTACTGGAACTCAAGGGCGATGGCCCTTGGCAGCTGCACGCGGCAACTGGGTTTGAATTTGCTGACTGAATGGCTGGCTACAAACAAATTCACCGCTGCCACTGGAAGATAAAATCGCCCTCCTATTTGTTTATACTTTATCTAAACAAATGGGAGTTCACCATGGCCGAAGCCATTTTGTCGATTAAACATTGGGGCAACAATTTAGGCGTGCGCTTGCCCCAAGCAGTGGCCCGCGCAGCCCATCTGCACGCCGACCAGCAGGTGCGCATTTCGGTCGAATCAGGGCGCGTGGTGATTGAGCCGCTGCCTATGGAAGCGCTGTCGTTGGAAGACAGGCTCAAGCGCTTCGATCCCAGCCGCCATGGCGGCGAAGCCATGCCCAGCGCACCCATCGGTGCAGAAAAATGGTGACGCGCCGCTTTGCGGCCCCTTGGGTGCCTGAGCGGCAAGACATCATATGGATTGACTGCAACCCACAGTCGGGCCACGAGATGCGCGACGTCCATCCATTTTTGGTGCTATCCCCGCGCAGCTTTAACGAGCGCACCTCGTTGGTTATCGGGCTGCCAATGACCACTGCCGACTACAACGCCGACAATCCATTTGCCGTGATAGCAGGTGTAGCTGGCGGCGCTAAAACCGGCAAAACCAGCTATGTGCTGTGCCACCAACCCAAGTCCTTTGACTGGCGCTGCCGCGAGGCCCGCCCCCATCCAATGAAGCAGATCAACAGCGCCGCTTTCGCGCAGGTGTGCAGCTTGCTCAACCAAATCATCGCGATTGGTTAACTTGTCAAGTCCCGCCTGTTTACGCGGTTGCCGCCACCAACGCACCAGCCACCTGCGCCCCATATGCCAGCAGGCGTTTGCGCAGGGCCATGACGGCTTTGTCTTTGCTCAACAAAATGGCACTGTGCGCGGCGGCGAGGTCGATAAATAGCTGGTCGTCGGCATCGCGGCAAGTGGCGGGGATGCGGGCGGGGGTGGCAACGGTGTGGGCTTGGGCGTCAAAGGCGGCCAGCACACTGGCAGCCGTCAGGCCGTAAAACGCCACGCGCGGGGCAATTTGGGGGTAGTTCAGCACGCGCGCCAACTCTTGGCGCATGGCGGCAGTCGCTAGCCAGCGCAGCGCACCGCCACCCAGCAGCTGGCGCAGCAAGGCGGTGGCCGGGTCGCGAAACACCAACAGGTCAAGGACGATGTTGGTGTCCAGCACCAGCGCACGCGGGGTGGAGCTGACGGGGCTGATGGGGCCGGTGGCGCTGGTGGCAAGGTCAGCCAGCGGCCAGCGCAGTTCAACCCGCATCGGACGCGCTGGCACGCGGCCCCCGGGCGGTGCCGCGCACCATGTCGAAACAAAACAGGCGGCATTCAATCGGGCCGTTCCACATCGGCACGCGGCGCGATTCTTTCAGGCGCATTTTGCTGGGCAGTTTCAGGTCGGGCGTCAGCATCCACGCCTGCCAACCGACGTAGTTTTTCTTCCAGTGGGCGGCCAGTTGGCTGAAGAATTCGCTGCCGCCACCGCCATCTTCGGTTTGCACCAGCTCGCGTCCAACGGTGCCGGTGCGGGCGCGCTCGGCGGCGTTTTGGCCCGCGCTGCCAGCGGCGGCAATGCGCTCGCCATACGGCGGGTTCAGCAGCATCACGCCGGGTTGTTCGCACGGTGGCATCCGTTGCAGGGCATCGCCGCCGCGCAGCTGCACCACGCCCGCCACACCGGCGCGCTCGGCGTTGCGCTCGGCAAAATCGACCATGCGGTGGGCGACATCACTGCCAAATATGGCTACAGGGCTTTGCTGCTCTGCGTTAGCAGCTTCTCTTTTAAGAGCATCCCAGACGTGGGGCTGGAATGGCAGCAGCTTCTCAAAGGCAAAGCGGCGGCGCTGGCCGGGGGCGATGCGGCAGGCAATTTGCGCCGCTTCGATGGCAATGGTGCCGCTGCCGCAGCAGGGGTCGTACAGCGGCATGGGCGACTCGCCGTGCGGATCCCAGCCGCTGGCGGCAATCATGGCGGCGGCCAAGGTTTCCTTCAAAGGCGCATCGCCCTTGTCTTCGCGCCAGCCGCGTTTGAACAGCGGTTGGCCGGAGGTGTCGATGTACACCGTGGCGTGCTCGGTGGTCAGGTGCAGGTGGATGCGCACGTCGGGCCACTGGGTGTTGACGTCCGGGCGCACGCCACTTTTGGCACGAAAGCGGTCGGCCACGGCGTCTTTGACGCGCAGGGCGGCAAAGTTCAGGCTGTTGAGCGGGCTGTGCTGCGCCGTCACTTCAATTTTGAAGGTTTGGCGCGTGGTGAACCAAATCTCCCACGCCACGCTGCTGGTGATGTCGTAGAGGTCTTTTTCGCTGCGGTACGGCTGGTGCGCCAGTTGCACCAGCACGCGCTGGGCCAAGCGGCAGTGCAGGTTCAGCAGCAGCGCGTTGCGCCACGAGGCGTTGAGCATCACACCGCCGCGCCCGGTCAACAGGTCGTGGCCGCTCAGGCCCGTGATGTGGTGGACTTCTTCGGCCAAAAAGCCCTCGACGCCAGCGGCGCAGGGCAAGAAAAGTTGGAGTTGGTTCATGGGTCTGTAGCGAGAAATTCGCTGTGGGGTTCGGGTCGGCACCTAGGCCAAAGCAGCCAAGGCAAGCCAATAATTGGCTTTGATTTATCTGTATTTTGCCGACAACCCGAAACACGGGCGCTGTTGGTGTTGTATTGCGCCAAAGTAACGCTCCCACCAGAGCCTATTGCCCCAACCGGGCTTGTCTTGTGCCTTTACGCCTTGTACCCATCCAACTCAAGGATTGATCTTGCTACACACCATTCGCGCCCGCCTTATCGTGATTTGCATCGGCATCACGCTGGCCTCTTTGCTGCTGCTGTCAGCGGCTACTTTTTTCACTGTGCGCAAGGACACGCTGGCATCGGTGGATACACGCATCGACCAGTTGACGCAGCTGTATGCCGAGCAGCTCTCGGGCTGGGTGCGCGACAAGCAGCGCATTACGTCGTCGATACGCGCAGCCGCCACCCAAGCCGATCCGGCACCGCTCATACAAGCGGCCAAAGAGGCGGGCGACTTTGACGATGCTTATTTGGTGTATGCCGACAATCGCGCCACCTTCTTGCACGCGATGCCCGAGGGCTATGTCGGCACCGGGCGCCCGTGGTATCAGCAGGCGATGCAGGCCAATGGCCCCGTCTTGGTGCCGGCCTACACCGATGCCTCCACTGGCGAGCTGACCATCAGCTTTGCCGAGCCGTTTGGCCCGTCTGGTCAGCGCTTGGGCGTGGTCGGCACCGATATGCGCCTGACCAGCATGGCTAAAACGGTGGCAAGCATTCGCCCTATGTCGCGCAGTTTTGCTTTTTTGGTCAATGCCAAGGGGCTGCTTATCGCCCACCCACAGGCCGAGCTGACGCTCAAGCCAGCGACACACATTTCTGCCGACTTAGGCCCAACACAAATGCAAGCACTGGCGCAGATGCACCAAGGGATGCCGGTCGATATTGGCGGCGTGCCGCATTTGGTTTATGCCCGCCCCGTAGCAGGCACGCCGTGGACGCTGACGATTGCCATTGACCGCGCCGAAGCACTGCAACCGGTGCGCACCCTGCTGCAAGTCACCGCCGGCAT
>CAIRYF010000285.1 GCA_903882725.1 uncultured Simplicispira sp. | reverse complement strand
GTGCACGAACGGCAAGTTCCATGTACTTTTCGTCAATGACGACGGAGGTTTTGATCTCGGACGTGGAGATCATCTGGATGTTGATGCCCTCTTCGCTTAGTACGCGAAACATCGTGCTGGCTATGCCCACGTGGCTGCGCATACCGATGCCGACAATGCTCACTTTGCAGATATTGGGGTCGCCCACTACTTCTTTGGCACCCAGTGCTGGAGCCACTTGGGTGCGCAGCAAATCCAGGGCACGGGCGAAGTCGCTGTGGTTGAGCGTGAAGCTAAAGTCGGCTTTGCCGTCTTTGCTGACGTTTTGGATAATCACGTCCACTTCAATATTGGCGTCGGCCACCGGGCCCAGGATGCGGTAAGCCATGCCGGGGGTATCGGGCACGCCGAGCACCGAGATTTTGGCTTCGCCGCGGTTGAATGCAATACCGGATACAACGGCTTTTTCCATTTTTTCGTCTTCCTCAAAAGTGATGAGCGTGCCAGATGCGGCTTCTTCTGCCAAGTCGATGTCCCAGGGGGTGAAGCTAGAGAGCACGCGCATCGGCACCTTGTATTTGCCAGCAAATTCGACCGAGCGAATTTGCAGCACTTTGCTGCCTAGGCTGGCCATTTCGAGCATTTCTTCAAAGCTCACCGTGTGCAGGCGGCTGGCCGCTGGCACGACGCGCGGGTCGGTGGTGTAGACACCATCGACGTCGGTGAAGATCAGGCACTCGGCGGCCTTCATGGCGGCGGCAATGGCCACGGCGGACGTATCCGAGCCGCCGCGTCCTAGCGTGGTGATGTTGCCGTTGTCGTCAATGCCCTGAAAGCCGGTGACGATGACCACTTTGCCCGCGTCCAAATCGGCGCGCACACGCTTGTCGTCAATCGATTCGATGCGCGCTTTGGTGTGGCTGCTGTCGGTGCGCACCGGCACTTGCCAGCCAGCGTAGCTGACCGAAGGCATTCCTTCGGCTTGCAGCGCAATCGCCAGCAACGCCGACGAGGCTTGCTCGCCGGTGGCGGCCAGCATATCTAGCTCGCGGTGGTATTGGGCGCTGGCGCGCTCGGGTGCCAGTTCGCTGGCCAGGCCAAGTAAGCGGTTGGTTTCACCGCTCATGGCGCTGGGCACCACCACGATTTGGTGGCCAGCGCGGGCCCATTTGGCGACGCGCTTGGCGACGTTGCGGATGCGCTCGGGCGAGCCCATCGACGTACCGCCGTATTTGTGAACGATCAATGCCATTGGAGGTGTGTGGGGACGAAACCCAGTGTCACGGCGCGGGTTACAAAGGGTTTTGGGGCGCCGCCGTTTTTCGTACAAAAATTGGGCCAAAACCGCCGGAATTGTACCAATGCAAAACGCCGCCCACGCGCTGCGCGATGCCGCTGCCCACCTTGATGTCAATGCGCTGTCCACGGGTGCGGCAAGCGGTAATTTGACGCTGTAGCTCGGCCAGTTGTGCTGCAGTTGGCGTGGTGTGATGCTGGCTGCGCAGCCAGTGGCGCAGCACGTTGGCCTGGCGCGCGCTGCTCAAAGCCTGCAAAGCAGCGATGTGCGGTGGCGTGCCAATATCGGCCAAGTCTTGCTGCGCCAGCTCTAGCAGCAACTCGCTCGCTTGTGCGGCATGGGCGCTGCTGCGGCTGAAGGTGTCGCGAAATGCGGGGAAGACCGCTTCCAGCGCGGGCAACAAGCGGGCACGAATGCGGTTGCGGGTGTAGCGCTCGTCGCTGTTGGTCGGGTCTTCGACCCAATCTTGGCCGCGTGCCACCAGCCACGCGCGCACATCAGCGCCCGCCACGGCCAGCAACGGGCGGTGCCAATCTATTCCATCGCGCTGCCAATGCGCTGGCATCGCGGCCAAGCCTGCCACGCCCGCGCCGCGCGACAAGGCCAACAACAAAGTCTCAACTTGGTCGTCGGCGTGCTGCGCCAATGCTATTGATTGGATAGCTGCAACCGCTTGCTGTGATTGGGCTACAGCCCGAAAAGCCCCATAACGGGCAATCCGCGCCGCATCTTCGGGGCTTTGGCCCGGTTGAGGGCGGGCATCGACGCGCTGCACGGTCAACGGCACCTTCAGGCGTGCGCACAAGGCGGTGCAATGCTGCGCAAAGCTGTCTGCTGCTGCCTGCACACCGTGGTGAACGTGGATGGCTTGGACTTGCCCCGGCCCCGGCCAGCGCTCGGCGCAGGCCAGCAACAGGGCGCTGGAGTCAGCGCCGCCGCTCAGGCCGACGGCCAGCGGCAGTGCTGGGGAAAAGCAGCGCAGCGCAGCGTCTACTGAAACGGTCATGCTGCTCGAACCAAGTCCGCGCCCGCCAGCGTGCTCAGGCCGCCTTGGTATCGGTAAAGCGGCCGTAGCTTTGCAAGCGCTCGTAGCGGCGCTCCAGCAGGTCTTTGACTTTGAGATCGGCCACTTGGCGAAAGGCGTCGGCCAAAGCGCGTTTGACAAAGGACGCCATTTGCTTGGGGTCGCGGTGTGCGCCGCCGACGGGCTCGCTGATGATTTTATCGACCAGCCCCAGCGCCTTGAGGCGGTGTGCGGTGATGCCCAGCGCTTCAGCCGCGTCTTGCGCTTTGTCGCTGGTTTTCCAGAGAATGGAGGCGCAGCCCTCGGGGCTGATGACGGAGTAAATCGAATACTGCAACATCAGCAACTGGTCGCACACCGACAGCGCCAGCGCGCCGCCCGAGCCGCCTTCGCCAAGGATGGTGGTGATGATGGGCACTTCAAGTTGCGCCATCTCGTAGATGTTGCGGCCAATGGCCTCGGACTGGCCGCGCTCTTCGGCGTCGATGCCAGGAAAAGCGCCGGGTGTATCGACAAAGGTGAACACCGGCAGATGGAATTTTTCGGCGGTTTTCATCAGGCGCAGCGCTTTGCGGTAGCCCTCGGGGCGCGTCATGCCAAAGTTGCGCAGCGCGCGCTCTTTGGTGTCGCGCCCTTTTTGGTGGCCCAGCACCATGCAGGCATGGCCGTTAAAACGCGCCAAGCCGCCAACGATGGATTTGTCGTCCGAAAAATGACGGTCGCCATGCAGTTCGACAAAGTTGGTGAACAGATCGCGCACGTAGTCCAGCGTGTAGGGCCGCTCGGGGTGGCGCGCAATTTTGGTGATTTGCCACGGACTCAGACTTGAATAGATGTCTTTGGTGAGTTGCTGGCTTTTTTTGCTCAGTTGGTCGATTTCGTCTGAAATATCGACGGCGCTTTCAGACTGCACATAGCGCAGCTCTTCAATTTTGGATTCGAGTTCGGCGATCGGGGTCTCAAAATCCAGAAAGGTCTTTTTTGCCAAGTTGTTTCTCCTAGGGGGCCGTGCGCAAAGAGCAGCCCAAATGGGGTCAGTACGCGACCGGCAGCGGCGCCAGCGAGCGCCAAATATACCAAGTCGCCACGCTGCACCAGGGCTTCCAAGCCTCGGCCACTTCGCGCGCTTCGCTGCGGCTGACCAAGTCGCCAGAAAAGTAATTGCGACTGATGCCGTTGATCAAACCGACGTCGTCCAGCGGCAGCACGTTAGGGCGCAGCAGGTGAAAAATCAGGAACATCTCCGCCGTCCAACGGCCCACGCCGCGCACCGCCACCAGTTGGGTGATGACGGCTTCGTCGTCCATGCCGTGCCAGTCGTGGGCGTGTAATGGGCCGCCATCAAAGTGGCGCGCCAAGTCAAAGCTTGCACGCTTCAGCCCAGTAGCCAGGGGCAGTGGCCGCAACAGAGGCCACTGTTACTATCTCTTTAATAGCTAACACCGCATATACCATAAGGGCCAAAGGCCATTTTGGCTATAAATAAACTCACTGCGCAGCTTCCCATGTGGTGCCGGCGGCGGAGTCCTTCAGGACGATGCCAGCGGCCAGCAAGTCTTGGCGAATGCGGTCGGCCTCGGCAAAATTTTTGGCGGCCTTGGCGGCGGCGCGGGCGCTGATTTGCGCTTGGATGGCCACCTCGTCCAGCGCAGCGCCGGACTGCAAAAAGGCTTTGGGATCGCCCTGCAGCAAACCTAGGCAAGCGCCCAGACTTTTGAGCAGGCCAGCCGCTTGGGGCGATTGGCTGCGGTTGACCTCGCCGGCCAAGTCAAACAGCACGGCGACGGCGTCGGGCGTGCCAAAGTCTTCGTTCATCGCCGCCTGAAAGCGCGCGGCAAACGGGTCGCTCCAATCAACGACCAGTTCAGCCGGTGCCACCAAACTCAGCGCCGTATACAAGCGCTTGAGCGCAGCGCGGGCGTCGTCCAAATGCACGTTGCTGTAATTCAACGGGCTGCGGTAGTGGCTGCGCACGACAAAAAAGCGCACGGTTTCGGCGTCATACACCTTGAGCACGTCGCGGATGGTAAAAAAATTGCCCAACGACTTGGACATCTTTTCGTTGTCAATATTGATAAAACCGTTGTGCATCCAGGTGCGGGCCAAGGGCTGGCCGGTGGCACCTTCGCTTTGGGCGATTTCGTTTTCGTGGTGCGGAAACTGCAAATCAGCGCCGCCGCCGTGGATATCAAAGCTCTCGCCCAGCAGCGCGCAGCCCATGGCCGAGCACTCGATGTGCCAGCCGGGACGGCCAGCGCCCCACGCGCTTGGCCATTTGACTTCGTCGGGCTCGGCGGGTTTGGCGCTTTTCCACAAGACAAAATCCAGCGGGTCGTGTTTAGCGTCGTCGCCAGCTTGCACCGCCACGCGCTCGCCAGCGTTGAGCTCATCGAGCGACTTGCCCGACAACTTGCCGTAGCCAACAAATTTGCGCACAGCAAAGTTGACATCCCCATTGCCGGCTTGGTAAGCCAAGCCTTTGCCTTGCAGCACGCCAATCATTGACAGCATTTGCGGCACGTAGTCGGTGGCGCGCGGCTCGTGGGTCGGGCGCGCTATGCCCAAGGCGTCGGCGTCTTGGTGCAGTGCATCCATCATGCGGTCGGTCAGGCTGCGCACGGTTTCGCCGTTGGCGACAGCGCGCTGGATGATTTTGTCGTCGATGTCGGTGACGTTGCGCACATAAGTGACGCGCAGGCCACTGGCTTGGAGCCAGCGCTGCACCACATCAAAGGCAATCATCGAACGCGCGTGGCCCAAGTGACACAGGTCATACACCGTCATGCCGCACACATACATACGCACATGGCCGGATTCGAGTGGAACGAAATTTTCCAACGCGCGCGTCAGCGTGTTGTAGATACGCAAGGTCATAGGGATAGGGATCATTTGAGAGAAAAGCACACCAGCGCTGTGTGGGCAGCACACCCCAAGCCGGGCCGGACCAAGGTGCTGTCTGTGCTGGCTACAGGGCTGCACGAAAGGATGCGCAAGGTATACGGCGCAACCCTCAGTTACAATGAAAGCCAGTATATCGCTCACCGCCGGGCTGCGCGCCCCGCTTTCGCAAAGACATTCCCATGTACCCAAACCCGTCGGCGTTCATGCGCCTGTTGCACCACGGCGTGCGGTTATTGGCCTTGCCTGCTCTGCTGGCGGCCCCTCTGGCCCATGCCGATGACTACAGCGACGTCAACCAACTTTTGCGCTTAGGCAAACACGCCGAAGCCCTCACACGGGCCGACCAATACCTGGCAGGCAAGCCGCGCGACCCGCAAATGCGCTTTTTAAAAGGCGTTATCCAGTCTGAAAGTGGCAAGCAAAACGACGCGGTAGCCACTTTTGCCAAACTGACGGACGAGTTTCCCG
>CAIRYF010000284.1 GCA_903882725.1 uncultured Simplicispira sp. | reverse complement strand
TGGGCTGGGAGGTCTGGCTCAACGGCATGGAGGTGACGCAGTTCACCTACTTTCAGCAAGTGGGCGGCATTGACTGCAAACCGGCCACCGGCGAAATCACCTACGGCCTGGAGCGCTTGGCAATGTATTTGCAAGGCGTGGACAACGTCTACAACCTGGTGTGGACCGAGGCCGCCGACGGCACCCAGCTGACCTATGGCGACGTCTACAGGCAAAACGAGGTCGAACAATCAACCTACAACTTTGAGCACGCCGACGCCGACTTTTTGTTTACCGCCTTTGCCGCGCACGAAAAGCAGGCCCAGCACCTGATGGCCCAGCAGTTGGCGCTGCCAGCCTACGAACAAGTCTTGAAGGCTGCGCACAGCTTTAACTTGCTCGACGCGCGCGGTGCGATTTCTGTGACCGAGCGCGCCGCCTACATTGGCCGCATCCGCAACATGGCGCGCGCCGTGGCCAAAAGCTACCTTGACAGCCGCGCCCGCTTGGGCTTTCCAATGGCACCGCGCGCCTGGGCCAACGAAGTGCTGGCCGAGCTGGCCAAAGCCCAGTCCACGCAGTCGGCACAGTCCGTGCAGAAAAAAGCCGCTTAAAGCGCCGCCAAAGACAGAGATAGAGACAGAGACACCCTATGACCACCCAAAATCTTCTCGTTGAACTGTTTGTCGAAGAACTGCCGCCCAAGGTGCTGCAAAAACTCGGCGACGCCTTTGCCAGCGTGCTGGCCGAGCAGCTCAAGGCGCAAGACTTGAGCACGGACGCTTCTGTCGTCACCGCCTACGCCACGCCGCGCCGCTTGGCCGCGCACATCACCTTTGTCGCCGCGCGCGCCGCTGACCGCACGGTGCAGCAAAAGCTGATGCCGGTGGCGGTCGGTTTGGACGCCAGCGGCAACGCCAGCCCAGCGCTGCTGAAAAAGCTCGCCGCCCTTGGTGCTGATGTGTCGGACGCCGCCGCCACTGCCACCACCGTGGCCGCGCTGCAACGCGCGCCGGATGGAAAGGCCCAAGCGCTGTTCTACAACAGCGTGCAGCCCGGCGCGACGCTGCAAGTTGGCCTGCAAAAAGCCTTGGACGAAGCCATTGCCAAGCTGCCCATTCCGAAGGTGATGAACTACCAACTGCAAACCGACTGCGAGCAGCCCGGCTGGAGCAGCGTGCATTTTGTGCGCCCGGCGCACGGCTTGGTGGCACTGCACGGCGCTGCCGTGGTGCCGGTTAAAGCACTGGGCCTCACCGCCAGCAACCACACCCAAGGCCACCGCTTTGAAGCCAGCGTCTCGCCCGTGGTGTTGCAGGGTGCCGACAGCTATGCCGGTCAGTTGGCGCAAGAAGGCGCAGTGATTGCCTCGTTCACCGAACGGCGCGCCGACATCGTGCGCCAGCTCACCGCCGCCGCCGAAAAAATCGGCAACGGCGTGCGCCCGATTGACGACGCCGCGCTGCTGGACGAAGTCACCGCGCTGGTCGAGCGCCCCAATGTGCTGACCTGCGCGTTTGAAAAAGAATTCCTCGGCGTGCCGCCCGAGTGCCTGATTTTGACGATGAAGGCCAATCAAAAATACTTTCCGCTGCTGGACGCACAGGGCCAGTTGACGCACCAGTTTTTGGTGGTCAGCAACATCACGCCCGATGACGCCAGCTTGGTGATTGGCGGCAACGAGCGCGTGGTGCGCCCGCGCTTGGCCGACGCCAAATTCTTCTTTGACCAAGACCGCAAAAAGACGCTGCACAGCCGCGTGGAAGGCTTGGGCAAGGTGGTTTATCACAACAAACTGGGCACCCAAGGCGAGCGCGTCGAGCGCGTGCGCGCCATTGCCAAGGCGATAGCCATTCGCTGGTTTGAGGCGCTGGCCGACGCTGACCCGGCGCTGCAATCGCACGACGGCGCGCTGGCCGAGGACTATTTGCTGTCCTGCGTGGACAGCGCCGCGCTGCTGGCCAAGACCGATTTGCTGACCGACATGGTCGGCGAATTTCCCGAGCTGCAAGGCACCATGGGCCGCTATTACGCCGAAAACGACGGCCTGCCGCACGAGGTGGTGCGCGCGATTGAAGACCACTACAAGCCGCGCTTTTCTGGCGACGAGCTGCCGCGCGAAACCGTCGGCGTGGTGGTGGCGCTGGCCGACAAACTCGAAACGCTGGTGGGAATGTTTGGCATTGGCAACCTGCCCACGGGCGACCGTGACCCGTTTGCGCTGCGCCGCCATGCGCTGGGCGTGATTCGGATGCTGGTCGAAAAAGAAGTGCCGCTCAACTTGGACGCGCTGCTGGCCAGCACCGTCCCCGCCTTTGGCGACAAGATTGCCGACGCGCCCACCGCGCTGGCGACGTTGGCCGATTTCATTTATGACCGTTTGGCTGGCAGCTTGCGCGAACAGGGCTACAGCACACAAGAAATTGATGCCGTGTTGACATTGCGCCCGCAGCGCCTGTCGCTGGTGCCCAAGCAATTGGCAGCGGTGCGTGCCTTTGCCGCATTGCCCGAAGCGCCGGCGCTGGCCGCCGCCAACAAGCGCGTTGGCAACATCTTGAAGAAGGCGGGCGAGGTCGATGCCCACGTCAACCCCGAGCTGCTGCAAGAGCAGGCCGAGCAAGACCTGTTCGCTGCGCTGCAGCGCTTTGTGCCCGAGGCCAACGCGCAGTTTGACGCAGGCGACTACACCGCCAGCCTGCAAACGCTGGCCGTTTTGCGCGCGCCGGTCGATGCGTTTTTTGATGACGTGATGGTCAATGCCGAACAACTGGACTTGCGCCTGAACCGCCAGGGCCTGCTGACGGTGCTGCACAACGCCATGAACCGCGTGGCCGATTTGTCGCGCTTGGCGGCTTAACGCCTCAAGAGCGACTGTGTTGCGCTTGCCTGTATGAGCAAATTCTCTGCCCCGGACGCGCAGCGCACCGCTTGGCTGCTGTTTGCGCCGCCAGCTGCGCTGGTCGGATTGCGCTGGCTGCTGCAATGGCAGCACGAGCGCCATTTGCGCACGCCCCTGCTGGCGCTGACGCCATTTACCCCGCCGACCGATGTTTTCAGCGCATTGGCACCGTTTTTGTGGGGTCTGTTGACGCTGCTGATGGTGGGCTTTGCCGTGCGCTGGGCGGTGCAGCGCTGGGGCTGGCATCCAGTGCAGCGTATGGCCTTGTGGCTGTGGCTGGCACTGTGCTTGGCAGGCGCTGCTGTTGTACTGCTACAGCACTACAACCTGCAAGGCGCGCAATCAATGACGCCAGTGTCTGCCGAGGTCTTGGGCAGCCGCTTTACGCCGCCCAGCTTGCGCGGCACGGGTGGCACGCAGCTCATCGTGCGCGTGGACGGTATGGCCGTGCCCCAGCAAGTGCTGATCGATGACCCGCAAGCGGCGCAATGGCGCCCCGGTCAACGCCTGCTGCTGCACTGGGCGCATGGGGTGCGCAGCGGATGGTTTGTCACCGGCTGGCTGGCGCTGGAGCCACCGGTGGCAGCCAGTTCCATCCAAGCGGGTTTTTTGCAGGAGTAATGGGCGTGATCAAACTCGCTATTTTTGACCGCGACGGCACTGTCAACGCCTTGGCCGATGCAGAAGACTTCATCACCAGCCCCGAACAATGGGTGCCTCTGCCCGGCGCTTTACAGGCCATTGCGCGCCTAAACCATGCTGGCTGGCGCGTGGTGCTGGCCACGTACCAACCCGGTCTGGGGCGCGGCCTGTTCGATGTCACCACGCTCAACGCCATCCACGCCTGCTTGCACAAGCAGTTGGCGGCCTTGGGCGGGCGCATTGATGCTATTTTTTATTGCCCTCACACCGTAGGCGACGCCTGCAATTGCCGCAAGCCAGGGCCGGGTTTGTTGGAGCAAATTTGTGAGCGCTACCGCCTTGACCCGCACAGCGTGCCGATGATTAGCAGCTGCGCCGCACAGCTGCAAGCCGGTGCGGCCATCGGTATGCCGCTGCACTGGGTGGGCAGCGGCCCGGAGGCGGACAACACCCCCCTTACCCTGCCTTTGCCCGCTGGCACACGCTGCCATGCCGATGCAGCAGCGGCAGTGACGCAACTATTGGCCGACAGCGAAACGCAGCTCTAACCAACCTGCCCCAGCAAAGCTTCTTTCAGCTTCGAATCGGCCGGATGCTCGCCCAGCCAGATGCCCAACAGCGCCTGAAAAAACGCTGGCTCTGTAAAGGGCTCTCCCTGTGCTTTGCCTTTGACAGCAATCACGGTGCCGATACCAGGAAGCCAGTCGATCACGAGCATATCGCCCGCTTGCAGGTTTTTGTGATCTGAAAAAATCTGGCTCATGCGCACCATGCTGGGAATGATCTTGGAGAAGGCCGTCTTGTCCATGTTTTCTTCTATGCCGTGCGCAAACAAACGGCCCAGCTCGCGCGAGTCAATTTCGCGCAGCATCGTCATCGACAGGCGCTTGGGGCCTTGCAGTGCGGTGACGGCGGGGGTGGCATGGGCTTTGTTTTCTAAATAAAGCCCAGCGGTATAAACCTGCAAAGCGACTTTGTAACGAATACCCGCGCCATTGAGCAACAAAGGACGGCCATGCAACTCTACCGCGTCGGTATACGTTACGCCTGCCAGCGTGACGCTTTCGGCCAGCGCACTGCCTGCCAGCACGGCAGCACCCAAAGCGAGCCAAGCGGCTCGGTAAAAACGGGACATATATCAAATTCCTTCAACCAAAACAGTCTTTTTCATTGTTTGGGCATACAGGCTGAGTGGCAATAGGGTTTCCGAGAGCTGCCGTGTTGGCAACAGCGTACCTAGGGACTTTTCTTGGGTGCATTTGCTACACTTTGCCCCCATGTTTATTCACCGCGTTTTCATCACAGGTCGCAGCGACCGGGGGGCTTGGCCCTGGCGTAAGCCAGCCTGACTTTGCCCCTGATGGCGCGCTGCCTAGCGCCCTTTGTCACTTTGCAGCGCGCACCCGTGGCCCCACCGGGGCCAACCGAATAAACCATCCGCGCACACCACTCTTTTCTTGCTGGTGCGCGGCCCGAGCTGGGAGCCTCCCCCGTGATCACTGAACTTGAATTCAAAAGCCTCGCCCGCGAGGGCTACAACCGCATTCCGTTGATGGCGGAAGCCTTTGCCGACCTCGAAACCCCGCTGTCGCTGTACCTGAAACTGGCGCACGCCCAAAACGATGGCAAATACAGCTTTTTGCTCGAATCCGTCGTGGGCGGCGAACGCTTTGGTCGCTACAGCTTTATTGGTCTGCCTGCGCGCACGCTGCTGCGCGCGCGCGGCTTTGGCGCTGCTGCCATCACCGAAGTGGTGACCGATGGCCAAGTGGTCGAAAGCGCACCGGGCAATCCGCTGGACTTTGTTGCTCACTACCAAAAGCGCTTCAAAGTGGCGCTGCGCCCCGGCCTGCC
>CAIRYF010000283.1 GCA_903882725.1 uncultured Simplicispira sp. | reverse complement strand
GGAGGAAGGGCAGGTGCGTTTAGCACAAAATTGGCCTCTAGCCCATACAGAACAAGCGCTTCTAGCTATTAAAAATAGAGTAAAAATGCTCCATCGCACGCCGTGGCCGCAGGTCGAAATTGTCATGAGCTACGCCGGTGCCAGCGCCACCGTGGTCGATGCGCTGTTGCAAAGCGGTGTGCAAGGCTTGGTGGTGGCCGCCACGGGCAACGGCACGCTGCACTACGCCTTGCAAGCGGCGCTGGAGCGGGCGCAGGCCGGCGGTGTGGCGGTGCGTGTAGCAACGCGCTGCCCGTTAGGGCAAACGCTGGCGCGTCCAGATGCCACGCTACCCAATGCGCAGGGTTTAAGCCCTGTCAAAGCGCGCGTGAGTTTGCTACTGGAGTTGTTGGCAAGGGGCAGCGGTTAGCCGACCAGCGCTTGCATGGCGCGGGCAGTGATTTCTTCGACGCTGCCGGTGCCGCTGATGGCGCGGTATTTGGGCGCGTTAGCGGGGTCGTTGCTGGCCCAGTCTGAGTAATAAGCCACCAAAGGACGGGTTTGCGCGCTGTAGACGTCCAGGCGGGTTTTGACGGTTTCTTCGGCGTCGTCGGCGCGCTGGATCAGGTCTTCACCGGTTTCGTCGTCTTTGTCGGCCACTTTGGGCGGGTTGAACGTGACGTGGTAGGTGCGGCCACTGGCCGGGTGCGAGCGCCGACCGCTCATGCGCTCGATGATGGCGTCAAACGGCACATCAATTTCAAGCACGTAGTCCAGCTTGACACCGGCGGCCTTCATGGCGTCGGCTTGAGGGATAGTGCGGGGAAAGCCGTCGAACAAAAATCCTTGGGCGCAGTCGGGCTGGGTGATGCGTTCTTTGACCAAGCCAATGATGATGTCGTCGCTGACCAATGCACCCGAGTCCATCACGGCTTTGGCTTGCAGGCCCAGCGGGGTGCCCGCTTTGACGGCGGCGCGCAGCATATCGCCCGTGGAAATTTGCGGAATGCCGTATTTTTGGCAAATGAACGTGGCTTGCGTGCCCTTTCCGGCACCGGGAGCGCCCAACAAAATTAGTCTCATGGATGTCCTCTTTAGTGTGTAAAACGTGTCGGCGGCGCCAGTGTAAAAGCAAATTTTGGGGCTGCGGCGCGCTCGTCGTCAAAGAGGATAGCACGCGCATCCTGCAATCCTCCTTACGAAAACGCGCACTTTTGGCTGCTGTAGGCAGCGCTTTGGGTCACTGCTGGGCGGCCATCAGCTGGCGCACGCGCTGCAAATCTTGCAGCGTATCGACACCGGGGCCGGGCGCACTGGCGGCAAGGTGGACGGCAATGCGGTGGCCATGCCACAGGGCGCGCAATTGCTCTAGCGCTTCTATGACTTCGGTTGGTGCTTGCGCCAGCGTTGGAAATTGGCGCAAAAACTGCGCGCGGTAGCTGTAGATGCCGATGTGGCGCAGCGGCGCAAAGCCTTGGGGGATGGCGTTGGCGTTGGAGGTGCTGTGCCACCAGTCTTGCCCGGCATGGTCGCGGGCAAAGGGAATGGGCGCGCGGCTGAAGTAATGCGCCAGTCCGCGCGCGTCCAGCACCACTTTGACGACGTTGGGGTTGTGCAGCTCCTCCAGCGTGGTGATGGCATGGGCGGCGGTGCCCATGCTGGCCTCGGGGTGCGCGGCCAGCAAGGCAGCGACGGCGTTGATGAGCTGCGGCGCTATCAGCGGCTCGTCGCCCTGCACGTTGACCACAATGTCATCGCCGTCCAGCCCGAGCTGCTGGCAGGCCTCGGCCAGCCGGTCGCTGCCGCTGGGGTGGTCGGCGCGGGTGGCCAAGGCCTCAATGTTGTGCGCGGCGCAGGCTTGCAAGATGCGCGCGTCATCAGCCGCCACCACCACCCGTGCAGCGCCGCTGGCACCAGCGCGGCGTGCCACTTGCACCACCATCGGCAGGCCAGCAATGTCCAGCAGTGGTTTGCCCGGCAGGCGGCTGGACGCCATGCGCGCGGGAATCAGCACCGTAAACGGCACGCTGCAAGGCATAAGCAGCGGCGTGCTGGCTGGCGCAGTCACGCCTCCAACTCCTCGTCGCTCAGGGGGCGGGCTTCGTCTTCCAGTAGCACGGGAATGCCGTCGCGCACCGGGTAGGCCAAGCGGGCGCTGCGCGAGATCAGCTCTTGCTGCGCGCGGTCATAAGTCAGGGAGCCTTTGGTCACAGGGCAGACCAGCAGTTCAAGCAGTTTGGTGTCCATAGCAAAAAGTCTCGTAGTCTCGTAGTCTCGTGGGTGGTTTAAGGGGCCGTGCCGTGTTGGCTGCACAGCAGGGCGTCAAGTGTGACAAAAAAGCCCGCCTCCAACTGCAATTGCAAGGGCACAGCCAGCACGTCCGGGTGCTGGGGCCACAGCTTGACGGCGTCTTTTTCGGTGCAAATCAGGCTGTAGCCCTTATGGAGCGGGCGCTTCCAGCTATCAAAATCAAAGTGGTCGGGCAGCGCCAGTGTTTCTGCCAGCAGCAGTCCTTGGGCTTGCAGTTGGGCAAAAAAATCTTCTGGCCGGGCAATCGCTGCCAAAGCAAATAACGGCCTGTCTTGCAAACTGGCCAGCGCCACCCGGCTGCCATCGGCGCGCACGGCAAAGTCGGCCAGCTGGCGCTGCACGGCAAAGCGCGGCGCGTGGCCGCCGTCGGGCGCGGGGCCTGTGTGCAGCACGATATCGACATCGCCGCCGCTACCGATCGCACGTGGCCATGCTTCGCGCAGCGGGCCGACGGGCAGCAAAAAACCATTGCCAATGCCATGTTCGTTAAAGACGCAAATCTCAATATCACGCGCCAGTGCCAGGTGCTGCAAACCGTCGTCGCAGACGATGACGTTGGTGTCGGGGTAGGTGGCGCGCAGCAGGCGGGCAGCGGCGCTGCGCTGGGCGGCAACGGCGACGGGTACTTGGCAGCTGCGGGCAATCAGTGCGGGTTCGTCGCCGACGGTGTGGGGCGCGCTGCTGGGCAGCACGATGCGGTTATCGCGCGTGCTGCGGCCATAGCCGCGCGAGATGACGCCCGGGTGCCAGCCCTGCGCTTGCAGGTGCTGCACCACGGCCATCACCACCGGCGTTTTGCCAGCACCACCGGCAATCACATTGCCCACGACGATGGTCGGCACGCCCGGGTGAACAGATGTAAAGATACCGGCCCGGTACAGCCCCCGGCGCAGCGCCACCAGCAGGCCGTACAGCAGTGACAGCGGCCACAGCGGCCACAACATCCACGCCAATTTACGGCTTGCCTGCGCCCGCACTGGCGGACGATTGGGTGGCAAAGGTGATGTGCGACAGACCCACGCGGCGCGCGGCCTCCATCACCGTCACGACCGACTGGTGCGCTGCCGTAGCGTCGGCGCTGATGACGACGATGCTGTCATTGCCCGCATTACTTGCATTACCTGCATTACCCACGTTAGCTGCATTAACCACTTTGGCCGCTTCGCGCAGCGCGCTGGCCAAAGCATCGACGCTGGTGCCACCCCCTTCAATACTGGCCTTGTTAACGGCGTAGCGGCCATCAGCCGCTACAGCAACAATGATTTCTTTCGGGTGGTCGCGCTGCTGCTGGGCGTCGGCCACTGGCAAGGTCAATTGCAGCTCGGTGAATTTGCTGTAGGTGGTGGTCAGCATCAAAAAGATGAGGATCACCAGCAGCACATCAATGAACGGAATCAG
>CAIRYF010000282.1 GCA_903882725.1 uncultured Simplicispira sp. | reverse complement strand
GCCAGCGATTCGCGCGTGCGTTTGCGCGTCATCTCCACCAAACCCAGCGGCGAGAATCCACCCGAGGTGGTTTTCACTCGGTCGCGTCCCAGCTGCTTGCGAAACTCGACCAGCACCGCCTGCTGGTGCTCGGGCTGCACCATGTCGATGAAGTCGGCAATGATGATGCCGCCCAGGTTGCGCAGGCGCAGCTGGCGTGCAATCGTGCCGGCAGCTTCGAGGTTGGTTTTGAAGATGGTCTCGTCAAAATTGCGCGTGCCGACAAAGCCGCCGGTGTTGACGTCCACGGTGGTCAGTGCCTCGGTTTGGTCAATGATGACGTAGCCACCCGACTTTAAATCGACGCGCCGGCCCAGCGCGCGGGCAATATCTTCATCGATCGAGTACAGGTCAAAAATGGGCCGCTCGCCTTTGTAGTGCTGTAGGCGTGCCTCGGCAGCTGGCATAAATTCGCAGCCAAAGGCCTTGAGCATGGCAAATTGTTCGTGCGAGTCGATGCGGATGCTGCTGGTTTGCTCGCCGACGAAATCGCGCAGCACGCGCTGCAGCAGGCTCAGGTCTTGGTGCAGCAGCGAGGTCGGCGGCAGCTTGAGCGAGGCTTCTTTGGTGCGTGCCCAAGTTTTGCGCAGATAGGCAATGTCCTCGGCCAGCTCGGCGTCGGTCGATTCTTCGCCGTTGGTGCGCAAAATAAAGCCGCCCCCACCGCCACAGCCACCGCCACTGTGGCCTGATTCTTTGTTGCCCACCAGCGCCTGTAGGCGCGCGCGCAGGGCGTCGCGTTCGGCAGCGGGGATTTTTTGTGAGATGCCAATATGGTCGTCCTGCGGCAAAAACACCAGCAGGCGCCCGGCAATACTGATCTGTGTTGACAGGCGCGCACCTTTGGTGCCCATCGGGTCTTTGATGACCTGCACCATCAGCGCTTGGCCTTCAAACACCTGTTTTTCAATCGGCACCTGCGGTTCGCCCTTGCGCGCAAACATCGGCGCTTCACCGCCTTCTTGGCGCTGCCAGACGTCAGCGACGTGCAAAAAAGCAGCGCGCTCTAGGCCGATATCAATAAATGCCGATTGCATCCCCGGCAGTACGCGCACCACTTTGCCCAAGTAGACGTTGCTGACCAGTCCGCGCTCTAAGGCGCGCTCAATGTGCAGCTCTTGCACCGCACCGTTTTCCACCACCGCCACGCGGGTTTCTTGGGGCGACCAATTGATCAGGATGTCTTGTTGCATGAAGGAATGGGCAGTCAAAGCAGAAAGCAGAAAGCAAAAAGCGGGAAAAAGGCCGCTGTCAAACAGCAAAACCCCCAGCACACAGCAGTTGCGCGGTTTCGTACACCGGCAGACCCATGATGCCCGAATAGCTGCCGCTGATACGCTGGATGTGCGCGGCGGCGCGCCCTTGGATGCCGTAAGCACCGGCCTTGCCCAGTGGCTCGCCAGTGGCGACGTAAGCGTCGATTTGTGCTGGCGACATGGGGGCAAAGGTGACGCGCGATACCGACAAGGCCGTCAGCCGGCGTGCAGCCGGCACGTGCAGCGCCAGCGCCGTTAACACGCGGTGCGTCTGGCCCGACAGCTGCGTGAGCAGGCGTGCAGCGTCTGGCGCATCGACCGGTTTGCCGTAAATCACCCGCCCGCGCGCCACAGTGGTGTCGGCGCACAAAATTGGCGCTTCGGGCAAGTTCCGGCGCAGGCGGCGCTGCACGGCAGCGTCCAGCTTCAGGCCGGTGACGCGCTGCACATAGGCGCTGGGCGACTCGCCCGGCAGCAGCGCTTCTAGCGCTTCGGCGGCTTGGGCTTCGCCCGCATCCGGCACCAGAATTTCATGGCGCACGCCCAATTGGTCCAGCAACTGGCTGCGCCGTGGGCTTTGCGAGGCAAGGTAGATGAATGGTGGCATGGACAAACTGTTTTTAGCTTCGGCAAAGGCAAATAAGGGTAAAAACCGGCTCAAGCCCTTGATCTGCGTGCGCTTATAGCTATCAAAAACGATGCAGCACGCCAGCGCGTCACATCTTATTTGCGTTCTATTCTCTATGGTACGGGTGGCCCGCGTTGACCGACCAGGCGCGGTACAGCTGTTCAATGAGCAGCACGCGCACCATGGCGTGCGGCAAGGTCAAGTCCGACAGGCGAATGCGCTCGTGCGCCGACTGGCGAAAGGCCGGATCAAGGCCATCGGGCCCGCCAATCACCAGCGCCACGTCGTCGCCACTGAGCTGCCAGCCTTGCAGCCGCTCGGCCAGCGCTTTGGTGGTCAAGCTGGTGCCGCGCTCGTCGAGCACCACCACCCGCGTGCCGCGCGGAATGGCCGCCTCGATACGCTCGCGCTCGGCGGCGTAAATCGTCTCGACGGTTTTAGAGCCGCGCGGCTCGGTTTTGACGGCTTTAAGCTCGACCTTGATTTCGTGCGGAAAGCGCTTGGCGTAGTCGTCGTAGGCGGTTTGCGCCCAGTCCGGCACGCGCTGGCCGACGGCGACGATCCACAAACGCATAACCAGCGCCGTTTAAGAGGCTTTGCGCGGCGCAGCGGTTTTGCGCGCGGCGGTTTTGGCAGCAGCGGTTTTGGCGCCCGCTTTTTTGGCCGGCACTTTTTCAGCACGCGGCTTGACGACGACGGTTTTGATCGGCGTTTTTACAGCGGTTTTGGCTGGCGCTTTGGCGGCAGTCTTGGCAGCCGTTTTAGCCGCAGGTTTTGCTGGCGTGGCGCTGCTGCTGGTTTTGCGCGCAGTCGTCTTTTTGGCGGCGGGCTTTTTAGCGACTGGCGTATCCGAGGTGGTGGCGGCTTCGGCCTCGGCCTTGGCGGCGCGGCGGGCGGCGGTTTTTACTGGCACTTTGGCAGCGGCAGGTGCGGCGGGCTTGGGCGCGCCAATTTTCATGCGCACTGGCGTGTCGCCCCACAGCTCTTCCAAGCGGTAGTACTGGCGAATGGTCGGCTGCATGATGTGCGCCACAGCAGCGCCGCAGTCAACGATGATCCATTCGCCGTTTTCTTCGCCTTCCATGCGCGGCTTGGGAAAGCCGGCTTCGCGCACTTTGTCGCGCACGCTGGCGGCGATGGCTTTGGTTTGGCGGTTGGACGTGCCCGAGGCGACGATGACGCGCTCAAACAGCGGCGAAAGGTGCTCGGTGTCAAAGACTTGGATGTCTTGGGCTTTGATGTCTTCCAGGCCATCGACGATGGCGCGCTGGAGTTTGGTGACGTCTTTTTTGGCGGCGGATTCCGATTTGGGGGTGGTGGTCATCAGGCAGTGGTGTGGGAGGTAATAGGAGTCAATATAGCGTGCAACACCGGGTATGAGAGGCCATAAGGTGTATCGCGCCGTAGGAGGGCGATAGGTGCTGCGTGCAGGCGCTCACAGAAATACAAGTGTTTTAGGGCGCTAGCGCACAAGGGACGTGCGCTTTTAGCTATTGAAATTATAGCTTTTAGCGGCCAGGAGTTTGTTGGCATATTTTCAGGGCTATGGCGGCACTGAGCTGCTTGAACAGTTGCACGTTGTACGAGCCGTGCGGCATAAAGCGCGTGCTGGGGTTGCCGCTGGGGTTGCGGCTCTGGATTTAGACCCAATCGCGCCGCTGCAAGTAGCGCTCGGTCAAAGTGGCCTCGGGCGTGCCTTTGGCTGGCGTGCGCTGGTAGGCCCAGCTGGCCAATGGCGGCATCGACAGCAAGATGGACTCAGTACGACCGCCCGATTGCAAGCCAAAGTGCGTGCCCCGATCCCACACTAAGTTGAACTCAACGTAGCGACCGCGCCGGTACAACTGAAAGTTGCGCTCGCGCTCGCCATAGGCCATGCTTTGGCGGCGCTCCAAGATGGGCAAATAAGCGCCCAAAAAGGCATCGCCGACCGATTGCGTCATCGCCAGGCCTTGCGCAAATCCCAGCTCGGCGAAATCATCAAAAAACACGCCGCCAATGCCGCGCTGCTCGTTGCGGTGCTTGAGATAAAAGTATTCGTCGCACCACTGCTTAAAGCGTGGGTATTTGTCATCGCCAAACGGCGCTAGCGCGTCACGGCAGCTGCGGTGAAAGTGCTGCACGTCTTCATCAAAGCCGTAATACGGCGTCAAATCCATGCCGCCGCCAAACCAGCACACCAGCTCTTGGCCGGGGTGGCCAGCGGCGATCATGCGCACGTTCATGTGTACGGTGGGCGCATACGGGTTGCGTGGGTGAAACACCAGCGACACGCCCATGGCCTCGAACGGCGCACCGGCCAGTTCAGGGCGGTGCTGCGTCGCCGATGGCGGCAGTTGCGGCCCGCGCACGTGCGAAAAACCACAGCCAGCGCGCTCAAACACGCGCCCGCCTTCGATGATTTGCGTGCTGCCGTCGCCTTGCAGCGGTGTGCCCGGCTCTTTGCGCCACGGATCGACCAAGGCGCGCACAGCTTGGGTGGGCGTATCTGCATCTATCTCACCCTCTTTTGCCGCTGCTTGCGCTTCGATCGCTTCCAGCGCGCCGATGATGCGTGCCTGCAAGCCGACCAAATAGCCACGCACTTGGGTTACGGTGCTTTGGGTATTCAATTGCTGGCTCATGCTGCTTTGGCTCTTTGAAGTATTTAGATATTTTTGACAGCGCGGTAGCCAATGTCGCGGCGGTATTGGGCACCATCAAAATAAATGCCGCGCGCCACGTCGTACACGCGTTGCTGCGCCAGCTTGACGCTCTCGGCCAGCGCAGTGACGCACAGCACGCGCCCACCGCTGGTGCGCACCAGGCCGTCTTCGCCCATCACCGAGCCAGCATGAAAGACCATGGTGTCACTGGTATCGGCGGGCAGGCCGCTGATGGTGTCGCCCTTGCGCGGGTTTTCGGGGTAGCCGTGTGCGGCCATCACCACGCCTAGCGCGGTGCGCCGGTCCCATTGCAGCTCGATGTTATCGAGCTTGCCGTCGGCACCAGCGACCAGCAGGTCGAGAAAATCGCTTTTCAGGCGCATCAAAATCGGTTGGGTTTCGGGGTCGCCCATGCGGCAGTTGAATTCCAGCGTTTTGATGTGGCCCTTGGGGTCAATCATCAAACCGGCGTACAAAAAGCCGGTGAATGGAATGCCGTCTTTTTCCATGCCACGCACAGTCGGCAGGATGATTTCGCGCATGGCACG
>CAIRYF010000281.1 GCA_903882725.1 uncultured Simplicispira sp. | reverse complement strand
CCCGGTGGGCCAAGGGCTGGCAATGGAAGCGCGGGCGGTGGCGTTGCTGCTGCGGAGCTAAAAACAGCTAAAAATTACTCTGGTGCTGCGCCCGGTGGCAAATTGCGCTTGGTGTGCGGGCGCTGCAGACGGTTTTGCGGGTCGGCACCCTCAGGCAGACTTTGCGCTTGCTTGAGTTGAATATGCGCCACCAGGCCGCTGGAGCTGGAGTTGGCCAAAGCAAAAATACCGCCCATGCGTTGAATAGTTTTATCCACAATCGACAAACCCAAGCCCGCACCGGCCGCTGCAGTGCGCGCTGAGTCGCCGCGAAAAAAAGGCTTGGTCAGGTTAGACAACTGCTCTGGCGGCACACCAGTGCCGTGGTCGCGCACCTTGATCAGCACCCATCTTTCCCGCGCTTTGGCGCTGATTTCGACCCGCGTCACACCGGTGCCAGGTGTCTTGCCGTAGCGGCGTGCGTTTTCTAGCAGATTCGACAAAATGCGCGCCAGCTCGACTTCATCGGCCAATACGTTCAGGTCTTCGGGCACCGACATGGTGATTTGCAGCTCGCGGTGGTCTTGCACTGCGTACACGCAGGACGACAGCACGCTGTGCAAATTAACAGGGGTGAGGGTGACGTGGTCGGGGCGGGCGTAATCCAAAAATTTATCAATCGTCGCATCCAGCTGCACGATGTCGGCCACCATATGTTCGCGTGCGGTCTCATCGACCACGCTCATCTCGGTTTCCAGCCGCAGCCGCGCCAGCGGGGTACGCAGGTCGTGCGAGATACCGGCCAGCATCACTGCGCGGTCTTGCTCTAGCTTGGCCAGTTTTTGCGCCATGCGGTTAAAGCCGATATTGACTTCGCGGATTTCGCTGGTCACAGCTTCTTCATCCAGTCGGCTGGCGGCAAAATCGCCATCACGCACCCGGTTAGTCGCATAGGACAACTGCTTGAGCGGGCGGTTAATGAGGCCAGCAATCACGGCAGCACCGGCCAGCGATAAAGCTGCAGCGGTCAGTAGCCAGACCAGCCAAGTTCGACCCCCTGCTGGGCTAAAGCGCGAGCTGTCCATCCGCAACCAATTGGGGTCGCCATGGATACTAAAGCCGACCCACAGGCCGCTTTCGCCGTTGACGTTGGCGGCCACGATAGTGTCTTGGCCCAAGCGCAGTCTGAGCTCTTCCGTCATACGCTGGCTGAGAGCGGAGTCATCAAGCAATTCAAATTTGTCTTGAGGTTCGCGCGGCAAGATGCGCACGCCTTCTTGGTCGGCCATGGTTTTAACCAGCGAGACGCGTGCAATCGGGTCGGCGTAAACCAGCGCCGCGCGGCTCAAGTTAACCAAAGAAGCAATTTGCTGCGCGGTGTACAGCGTGCGCGGCTCAAACTCCATGGCGCGTAAAGTTTGCAACCACGCCAAAATGCTGCCCGCCAACAGCAAACCCAACAAAAAGAAGGTGCGCCAAAACAGATTCAAACCCACGCGGGCGCGCTGATCACGTGGTTTTACCCGCTGCTCCAGCGGGGCAGGGCTGGTGCCTTCGTAGTCAATATCGTGCTGAGAGTGCATGTTGACAGCGCGCTCTTTTTAGCCCGCACCGTCCGGCACAAACACATAGCCTACGCCCCACACGGTTTGGATGTAGCGCGGCGCGGCGGCGTCTTCTTCAATCAGCTTGCGCAGGCGCGAGACTTGCACGTCTAAGCTGCGATCAAACGGCTCAAACTCGCGCCCGCGTGCCAACAGCGCCAGTTTCTCGCGCGACAACGGCTGGCGCGGGTGGCGCACCAAGGCTTTGAGCATGGCAAATTCGCCGGTGGTCAGCGGCAACTCTTCGCCGCTTTTTTGCAACGCGCGCGTGCCCAAGTCAAAGGTGAAGGGGCCAAAGGTGACAACTTCGTTGTCGCTGGACGGTGCGCCGGGCGCTTCGTGCGCTGGACGCCGACGCAGCACCGCGTGGATACGTGCCAGCAGTTCGCGTGGATTGAAGGGCTTGCCAAGGTAGTCGTCTGCGCCGACTTCAAGGCCCACGATGCGATCTACGTCCTCGCCCTTGGCCGTGAGCATGATGATCGGCGT
>CAIRYF010000280.1 GCA_903882725.1 uncultured Simplicispira sp. | reverse complement strand
GCCATGCGCGCTGCTGTGCGCAGCGACAGCGCCAGCGGCGGGCGCCCGACCGGCAGGTGGGCGTTGACGACTGCCGTCAGCAGCCCCAGCAAGCCGACCAGCATGGCGGCCGCCACGGCCAGCGATTGCGAGAAGAAAAAATGACTGAGCAGCGTAAAAAAGCCCAAAAAGAAAATCACCATGGCGTCGCGCCGGGCGCGCATTTCCAGCGTTTTCAGCCCCAGCAAAATCACAATGAGTGTCACGCCCGGGTCGCGGCCAATGATGGTGCGGTAGGTGGCCCAGGTGGCGGCCACGGCCAGGCCCAGCAGCAACACCGCCACCCAAGCGCGCGGCAGCGGCTGGCCGCGCCAGGCCAGCACCCCGCGCCATAGCAACAAAGCGCCAGCAAAGGCGCTGGCCCACAGTGGCAGATGGGCGCTTTGTGGGGCAATCACCCAGGCAATTACCAGCAGCATAAACAGCGTGTCGCGGGCCTCGCGGGGCAAGGCGGTGAGCGTTTGGGGCAGGCGCATAGGTCACATGGTCACATGGTGAACGGTTTTTGCTATTAAATAAAGAGCTAATAGCGCACGTATCTAAAGGGCTAGAGGCCAATTTGGCTATATTTTTACGATAGCCGCTGTGTTTAGGCCAGCGCCAAGGCTTGCAAGCAGCGTTGGCGCTGTGCTGGGCCGTGGTCGGGCGCAATGTCTTGGCCCGGCAGGCGCAGGCCGTAGTCCAGCCCCAGGCGCTCGGCTTCCAGCACCCACGCTGTCAGGCGCGACAGGCGCGCTTCGGGCTCTTGCAGGCCGGTGCGCTCGGGCGCGAGCCACAACTGGCTGCGCTGCAAATGCTCGGCGTCTCGGCTGACCAAGTTGTCGCTGCCCCGGGCAAAGGCTTGGGCGGCTTTTTTCCAGACCACCAGCTTGAGCGGGTCGCCACGGCGGTAGGCGCGCATGCCGTCAAAGTCGCCGCTGCCTTGGCTGGCGGCACTGGCGTTGCTGCCCGCGCTGGCCTGGCCCGTCGGCAAGGGCGGCGTCGGGTGTTCGGGGCTTGGGTAAATCAACAGATGCGTCGCCGGCCGCCACAGCGCCCAGACGCGAAAGGTGCCCAGCGGAAAGCGTGTCTCGGCTGTGAGCAGCGGTGCCGGGTGCAAGCCTCGGCGCGGCGCGGTAAAGGCCACTTGCACGCTGGCGCTGCCTTGCGCTGGCACGTCGGTCAATGCCCACTGGCCGCTGCCGTGTACGGCCAGCCCAATGCCAAAGCGCGCACTGTGGCGGGTGCTGGTCAGTTGCACTTGGAGCAAGCTGCTGTGGCCCAAAAATTGCGGCTCAGGCGGCTTCAGGTGCAGCTCCATGCCGCGCAGCGTGGCATGGCTGATGTGCATCCCCACCACGGCGCTGCCAGCGAGCAAAAAGGTCAGCAAATAGCCCAAATTGAGCTGAAAGTTGATCGACGCCACCAGCAGCACCAACAGCGTCAGCGCCAGCAGCCAGCCAGCGCCGGTGGGCAGGATGTAGACGTTGCGCTGGGTCAGCTGCAGGCTGTCAAGGCGCGGCAGGCGCGACTGCCACCAGTCAGTAAACCGCTGGTGCAGGCGCTGGTTGATACGGCTGGGCACGGACACGGACACGGGTATGGGCACGGTCAAGGCAGTGGTACCGCGTCCACCATGGCTTGCACCTGCGCCACCGCGCCGCGCCCGGCGCTGCCGACTGGCACCAGGCGGTGGGCAATGGTCTGCGCCAAGATGGCCTGCACGTCGTCAGGGGCGACGTAATCGCGCCCGCAAATCAGCGCCTGCGCTTTGGCGGCGCGCACCAGCGCAATACCGGCGCGCGGCGACAAGCCCTGCACAAACCACTGGCCTGAGCGCGTGGCAGCAATCAGGTCTTGCACGTAGTTCAGTAGCGGGTCGGCGGCGTGTACGGCCAGCACCTGTTGTTGCAGCGCGGCCAGTTCGCCCTTGGCCAGCAGTGCGGGCAGGGTGGCGGCCATGTCGCGCCGGTCGCCACCGGCCAGCAACAGGCGTTCGGCGTCGCGGCTGGGGTAGCCCAGCGAGATGCGCATCAAAAAGCGATCTAACTGCGACTCGGGCAGCGGATAGGTGCCGATTTGGTCGTGCGGGTTTTGCGTGGCGATGACAAAAAACGGCTGCGGCAGGGCGCGGGTTTCGCCCTCGACGGTGACTTGTTTTTCTTCCATCGCTTCAAGTAGCGCGCTTTGGGTTTTGGGGCTGGCGCGGTTGATTTCGTCGGCCAGCAGCACCTGTGCAAACACCGGGCCGGGGTGAAAGACAAACGCCTCTTTGCCGCGCTCGTAGACCGACAGGCCAATCAGGTCGCTGGGCATTAAATCGGCGGTAAATTGCACTCGCGCAAATTGCAGCCCAAAGGTGTGTGATAAAGCGTGTGCCAGCGTGGTTTTGCCCACGCCAGGCACGTCTTCAATCAACAAATGGCCGCCGGCCAAAAGACAGGCCACACAGTCTTGTACGCGAGCACTTTTGCCCACAATCACCGTGTTAAGCTGTTCCAAAAGAGAGTTTATTTTGTGCTGTGCTTGCATAGCGTGACGTTACCCGAAAACTACAAATGGGGGCATGAGAGTGAGCAAAACTGGTTATTTCACCCACCGCGACTGCTGGAAACACGAAATGGGCCCGGGACATCCCGAATGCCCAGATCGGCTGGACGCTATCGAAGACCGGCTGCTAGTCAGCGGCGTTTTTGATGCCTTGGAGCGCTACGATGCGCCCCAAGCCGCCGCTGCTGATTTAGAGCTGGCGCACGACCGTATGCACGTGGCCGTGATGCGCGGCTACTCGGAGCTGCTGGCCGAAGATGTGCTTGCCGGTGGCCCCGAATTTTCGCAAATTGACCCCGATACTTCCATCAACGTCCATACGTGGAATGCCGCGCTGCGTTCTGCCGGTGCTGGCATGGCCGCCACCGACGCAGTGATGGCTGGCGAAATCGAAAACGCCTTTTGCGCTGTGCGCCCGCCGGGCCATCACGCCTCGCGCAACAAGGCGCAGGGTTTTTGTTTTTTCAACAACGTTGCTGTGGCGGCCAAGTACGCGCTAGAGCGCTACCACTTGCAGCGCGTCGCTGTCGTTGACTTTGACGTACACCACGGCGATGGCACTGAAAATATTTTGGCCGGCGATATGCGCGCGCTGATGGTCGGCATCTTTCAGCACCCGTTCTACCCGTTTTGCGGCGACCAAAACCCGGCACCCAATATGCTGAACGTACCGATTCCGGCCTACACGCGCGGCATGGACATTCGCGAAATAATCGAAATGTCGTGGATTCCGCGCCTTGAAGAATTCCAGCCCGAGATGATTTTTATCAGCGCCGGTTTTGATGCGCACCGCGAAGACGATATGGGCCAGTTGGGTTTGACGGAGCAAGACTTTGCCTGGATCACCCAGCGCGTCAAAGACATTGCCAAGCGCTACTCTAAGGGCCGTATCGTCTCGCTGCTTGAAGGCGGTTACGTCATGAGCCCCTTGGCGCGCAGCGTCGAAGCACACATCCGCGTGCTGGCCGATTTATAAAAGGTTTTTTCATGACCGCAGCTACCGCAGCCTCTTGCACCTCTCCTAGCGACACGCCGCTGTGCGTGCGCCGTGATGCACGCGGCGTTGTCACTTTGACGCTCAACGACAGCGCCCGTTTCAATGCATTGGGCAGCGAAATGCTGACCGCGTTGCAGCAGGCACTGGACGCTATCGCCCAAGACGACAGCGTGCGCGTGGTGGTGTTGGCGGCGGTGGGCAAGGCGTTTTGCGCTGGGCACAACCTGAAAGATATGGCTGCCCATCCCGATTTGGCGTGGTACCAACAGTTGTTTGCCCAGTGCAGCCGCATGATGCTTTGCATCCATAAACTGCCGGTGCCAGTGATTGCGCGTGTCCACGGCATGGCCACTGCCGCCGGCTGCCAACTGGTGGCGCAGTGCGATTTGGCGGTGGCGGCTGACTGCGCTACCTTTGCCACCAGCGGCATCCACTACGGCCTGTTTTGCGCTACGCCCAGCGTGCCGCTGGTGCGCAACGTGCCAGCCAAGCGCGCCATGGAGATGCTGCTGACAGGCGACTTTATCGACGCACCCACCGCGCTGGCGCAAGGCCTGCTCAACCGCGTGGTGCCCGCCGAGGCATTGGATGCCGAGGTTGAAAAACTGGTGCAGTCGATTCTGCAAAAACCGCGTGCCGCTGTCGCCATGGGCAAGGCGCTGGTCTACCAACAGCGCGAGTTGGGCTTGGACGCGGCCTACCAATTGGCCGGTCAGACCATGGCCACCAACATGATGGATGCTGCCGCCCAAGAGGGCGCGCAAGCGTTTGCTGAAAAGCGCACCCCTTCTTGGAAGCTTTGACGCTGGGCTTTTGGCAGGCGCTGCGCACGCACGGCATCGACATTCCCTGTCCGCAGCGCGTGGTACATCTACCAATGACGGCGCAGCCACAGCCCGCCGACAATGCTGGCCACATCGACTAAAGTCAGCTTATAATTCAAAAAAGCACGACCGTTCTTTTTTGGAGATGGGTTTTCCATAGGTGCCGGGTTGTCGTGGCGACGCGCTGCCCGGCATAGAATGTTCCAGTTTACGTAAACGTCAATTCAATTAACTCAAGGAGCCGCAGCAATGAAGGTTTTGGTCCCGGTCAAGCGTGTGGTGGACTACAACG
>CAIRYF010000279.1 GCA_903882725.1 uncultured Simplicispira sp. | reverse complement strand
CGCCACAGCGCCCTGCGCCACCACCAGAAATTTGTGCAGCACCACCTGTAGCAGCACCACCTGTAGCGCCAACACCTGTAGACGCTGCTTCAGCACCCCTGCCACCCGAGGTAGAGACGTTAGAGACGCTAGAGACGCTAGAGACGCAGTTTGTCATTGGTGCATGGGTTGAGCTGACCAGCAACCACCGTAAAGTGCGCACGCAGTTAACTTGGGCCAGCCCACACCACACCTTGTTTTTATTCACTGCCGCCGATGGCAGTACCCAGTCGATGACGCGGCGTATGCGCGACAAGCTGGCCGCCGAAGGCACCTTGCGCATCATTGACGCCTTCAACGACGCAGCCAAAACACGGTCACGCAGCAATAAACCACCAAAATCAACCTGAGTCAGCCTGAGCAGAATTTACTCAAGCCAAGTGGCTGGCGCTTGCCACAGCCTGGCCCACTCGATAAACGCCGCCAAGGGCATGGGACGTGCGATGCAATAGCCTTGCGCCAGTGGGCAGCCAATGTGAAGCAGCATTTCGCCTTGCTCCACCGTCTCAACACCCTCGGCGATAACGTCGTAGCCAAATGATGCTGCCAAGCCCACTACACCTTGCACGATGGCACGGTCGCCAGCATCGTTCATCATGCCCTTGACAAAGCTTTGGTCGATTTTCAGGGTACTCAAGGGCAAGCGGCGCAGGTAGGTCAGGGACGAGTAGCCGGTGCCAAAGTCGTCCAGCGAAGTTTTAATGCCCAAATCACCCAGTTCGCGCAGGGTGGCCGCCACTGGATCAATGTTGTAGAGCGCAGCGGTTTCGGTGATTTCGATTTCTAGCAGCGCCGCTGGTATGCCAGGGTGGCGTGCCAGTTGCTGTGCCATCCAATCAGCAAAGTGAGGCTGCTGCAAATGCGGCGCTGCAATATTGACGCTGACCGGCAGGTGCAAGCCGTTGTCCATCAGCACCTTCAAAAGATCTAAGGCGGTGTTTACCGCCCAGGAACCAAAAGAAAACTCTAAGTCGGTGTTTTCTAACAACGGCAAAAATGCCGCTGGCGAAAGAATGCCTTTTTCGGGGTGCTGCCAGCGCGCCAATGCCTCGGCACCAACCACGGTGCCCAAGCGCATATCCACCTTGGGTTGCAAAAACAGCACAAACTGCCCGTCAGCCAAGGCTGCACGCAAATACGCCAACTGCTCGCGGGTTTGCTGCGTGGCGCGTTCGTGGGCAGCATCAAACTGGTGAAAGCGGTTGCGCCCGGCTTGCTTGGCGGCGTACATGGCTTGGTCGGCGTGGCGCAGCAAGGTGTCGGCATCGGCCGCATCTTGCGGGTACAGCGTGTAGCCAATGCTGGCGGTGACGGTGACGCGCTCGCTGTCGAGTGTGTAGGGCGCAGCAATGCTTTGCATCACGGTGCGCAAGGCCTTTTCGCTGCCACTGACATCGTTCAGACCCGGCAACAAAATAACAAATTCATCGCCGCCCAAGCGGGCTACACAGTCTGAGGTGCGCAGCGCACGGATCAAGCGATCGGCCACCATCACCAGCAAGCGATCGCCCGCCTCGTGACCCAATCGATCGTTGACGGGCTTAAAACCATCCAAATCGAGGTAGGCGACACCCAACAACTTCTGGTTGTGCTGGACATCGGCCATGGCCTCTTCGAGTTTTTGTGCCAGCAATACCCGGTTGGGCAAGCCAGTCAAGGCGTCGTAATGCGCCATTTTTTGCAAACGCTCTTCTTGTGCCTGTTGGGCACTCACATCAATACAAGCGCCCACCATACGCAGCGGCTGACCATCGGTATCAAAACTGACAATTTTGCCCAAGTTACGAATCCAGCGGTTGCCGCCTTCAGTGTGCGTGATGCGCCAGGTGGCATCAAAAGGCGTTTCAGGATGAGCGCTGTGGCGCATCACTTCAATATTGATATCCGCCACATCGCTGGAGCCCATGGCAGCCATCCACGGCAGGGCAGGCAATGGCTCGGCGTTATTGGTAGCGTTATTCGCAGTGTTATTGGTGTTGCTGCCACGCATTTCGTGCCAACGGTGATCGCCAGTCACCATGCCAGTGCGCAAAT
>CAIRYF010000278.1 GCA_903882725.1 uncultured Simplicispira sp. | reverse complement strand
TTGGCGCAAGGTGCCGGCATGGCGATTGAAGACGCGGCGCAACTGCAGCGCGCGCTGTCCATGCACGACCTGGATGTAGCGCTGCGCCTGCGCCGCTACGCCTTGAACCGCTGGGAGCGCAACGCCCGGGTGCAGGCGCGTGCGCAGCGCAACGGCGTTATTTTTCATGCCACCGGGCCGCTGCGCTGGGGGCGCGATGCCTCGCTGCGCTTGCTGGGCGCGCGGGTGCTGGATGTGCCGTGGCTGTACCGCGGCGGCGAGTGGGTATAAAAGCGGCTTATTGCTATTAACAAGATAGCTATAAGCGCAAGTAAATAAAGGGCTGTAGGCCGATTTGGCTTAAATTTTTCTGTTGTCCAGCAGTGGCGGCGCTGGCAGCCAGCGCAGCGCTGTGGAGCCCAGTGCCAAAGCAATGGCAATGCTGGTCATCACCGCCCGATACGGCTCAATGCCTTGCGACTGCGCCCACGACGCCACCCAGCCGGTGGCAGTTTGCATGATGCCTACGCCCAAAAACATCGCCATGGTGAACACCGACAGCGCCCGCCCGGTCAAGTCGGGTGCGTAGGCCGAGCGCACATCGGAATACTGCAACACCGAATAGCCCGACAGCGTGGCAAGGCACAGCACCAGCGCCAAGTTCACCGGGGCGTGCTGCACCCAGCCCAGCGCCAAATACAGCAGTGCCGCCAGCAGCGAACAATTGACCAGCCAGACGCGCCTGCGCCGGGGGCCGGGGTCCAAGCGGCCAAACAGCGCCGGGCTGAACAGCGAAATCATTGACATGGCGACGGCGGCATTGCCGCTCTCGACCAGCGAGAAGCCGTAGCGCCCCATCAGCAGCGGCCCAATCCACAGCCCGCGCAGCGCCAAAAACGAGGCATACGACACCATGGCCAGCGCCAAAATGCCCAGCGTGTGCGCCAGCGCAAACAGCGCGCCAAAGCGGCGCACAGCGGTGGCCCAGCTCTCGCGTGCGGGCGTGGGGCCGGGCAGGGGTGGCTCGTGGACGCGGTGCCAAATCAACAGCCAGGCCAGCGCCGACAGCAGCGCCAGCACCATAAAACCAGCGCGCCAGCCAAAACGCTGCACCAGCCAGGCCAGCGGGGTGCCGGTAAACAGCAGGCCCAGCCCGCCGACACCCAAGGCAATGCCCGAAATAAACGCAAAGCGCGCCGCCGGAAAATGGCGCGCAATAAACACCGTGCAGGCCAGAAACGCTGGTGCGCAGCCCATGCCAATCAGCAACTGGCCCAGCAGCAGCCACTGGTAGTCGATTGCCCCAGCCGACAGCGCTGCCCCGGCCACGGTGAGCGGAAAAGCACTCAGCACGGTGCGGCGCAGGCCGTACAAATCCATGCCAATGCCCATAAAAAACTGCGTCACGCCAAACGCCAGCCCAAACAGCCCAGCAAACGCACCCAGCGATGAGGCCGACAGACCAAAGTCGCCCTGCAAGCCCGTGGCCATGATGGCGGTGACGGTGCGGTAAGCCTGGCTCAGGGCAAATGCCGACAGCAAGGACAGCAGCATCAGCCACAGAGCGCGCGGTGTTGGCGGCGTGTGGGGCGAATTGGAAATATCGGCAGGGCTGAAAGAGCTGGAAGAGCTGGAATGTGGCACGGCAACAGGGGCAAGCGTTTGGAGCTAAAAACAGCATCAAGCCTACACGCTGGCGTGTGCGTGTGCGGGCTGCCGGGGCAATGCAGTGTTTGTTTCCAACCACATTGCTTGTTGGCAACACGCCGCACAACTGCACACACTTTGCGCCAGCACAAAATAATTTGTTTTTTGCCAGTGGCAGTGGACGTGGTTTTTTATTACCACGTAAAATGAGAACCATTCTTATTAGTGCGGGTGGTGATGTGGTGAGCCAACAAACAAAAAATACCCAAACTGCGGTGGCCCATAGTGGCGACGACTGTGGTTTGGCCGATGTGCCTTTGCACACCGACGTCTGGGTGTGTGGGCTGCAGCTGGAGGTGGCAGCGCAAGAGCACGATGTGTTGCTGCGCTTGCTAGAAATTGGTTTTTTGCCCGGTGAGCGCTTGCGCGTGGTGGCGCGCTCGCTGCCCGGGGGCGACCCGATTGCTGTGCGCGTGGGCAGCACCACGTTTGCACTGCGTCGGCGCGAGGCAGCGCTGATACGTGTCACCACCACGGCACCAGTCCAAGCTGCATTGCAGGAGCTGGCTGCATGAATGCCGTTACCTCGGCCACTGATGCTGTCAGCTTGGCGCTGCTAGGCCATCCCAACAGCGGCAAAACCGCACTGTTTAACCTGCTGACCGGCAGCCGTCAAAAGGTGGCCAATTACGCCGGCGTCACCGTTGAGCGCAAAGAAGGCTTGCTCACCACGGCCTCGGGCCAGCGTGTGCGGGTGCTGGACTTGCCCGGCGCTTACAGCTTGAACGCCTTGAGCGCCGACGAAGCCGTGACGCGCGACGTCATCACCGGCCAGCGTATGGGCGAAGCGTCGCCCGAGTTGCTGGTGTGCGTGGTTGATGCGACCAATCTGCGCATGGGCCTGCGCATGGTGCTAGAGACCAAGGCCATGGGCCTGCCCATGGTGCTGGCGCTGAACATGAGCGACGCTGCCCGGCGCGCCGGTATTGCTATCGACCGTGCGGTGCTAGAGCGCGAGCTGGGCATGGCGGTGGTCGAAACCGTTGGTATCCAAAAAGGGGGGGCACACGAGCTGCTGGCATTTTTGGACGGCTGGCGCCGCGCTGGTAACGGCCTTGCCCATCCCTTTGCCAGCGCCCAACCGTGGCAGCCCCAAGGCATCGCGCAGGTGTTGCACACGCAGCAAGAGGCACGGCGCATTTTGCAGCTGGCGGTGCGTGAGCCTGAAGGTTTGGCGCGGCTGGACGACCGCATCGACCGCGTGGTGTTGCATCCGCTGTGGGGCATGGTGCTGCTGGCCGTCGCCATGTTTTTTATGTTCCAAGCGGTGTTCAGTTGGGCAGAGGTGCCGATGGATTGGATCACTGCCGCCTTTGCCGCGCTGGCCGAAACCGCCAACGCCCATATGGCCGAAGGCGTATTGCGCAGCCTGTTGGTGGACGGCATCGTTGCTGGCGCTGGTGGGGTGCTGGTGTTTTTGCCGCAAATTTTGATTTTGTTCTTGTTCATTTTGGCGCTGGAAGACTCGGGTTACCTGCCGCGTGCGGCGTTTTTGCTCGATCGCGTTATGGGCACCGTGGGGCTGTCGGGGCGCTCGTTTATTCCGCTGCTGTCGAGCTTTGCCTGCGCCATTCCCGGCATCATGGCGGCGCGCACCATCACCCATTGGCGCGAGCGGCTGGTGACCATCATGATCGCCCCGCTCATGACTTGCTCGGCGCGCTTGCCGGTGTACGCGCTGTTGATAGCGGCGTTTATTCCGGCGCAGACTGTGTGGGGCGTGTTCAGCCTGCAAGGGCTGGTGATGTTTGCGCTGTACATGGGCGGCATCTTGAGCGCCATGGCCGTCGCTGCGGTGATGAAGCTGTGGCGTGGCAAGGTACAACCCACGCCGCTCATCATGGAGCTGCCGCCGTATCGCCTGCCCAGCCTGCGCAGCTTGGCCAGCGGCCTGTACGAGCGCGCCGCCATTTTTATGAAGCGTGTCGGCGGCATTATTTTGGCGTTGACGGTGTTGCTGTGGTTTCTCTCGACCTACCCTGGCGCGCCTGAGGGCAGCAGCGGCCCGGCCATCCAATACAGCTACGCTGGCCAGTTGGGTGCGCTACTTGAAGTGATTTTTGCACCGATTGGTTTTAGCTGGCAGATTGCCGTGGCGCTGGTGCCCGGTATGGCTGCGCGCGAGGTGGTGGTCAGTGCCCTGGGCACGGTGTACGCGCTGTCGGCCACTGGCGACGATGTGGCCGCTAGCCTGGGGCCGCTGATTGCGCAGCAATGGTCGCTGGCGACGGCGCTGTCGCTGCTGGTGTGGTTTGTGTTTGCGCCGCAGTGCTTTTCGACGCTGGTCACGGTGCGGCGCGAAACCAATTCGTGGCGCTTGGCGGCGCTGATGGCGGCGTATTTATTTGCACTGGCCTACGGTGCCAGCTTTATCACTTACCGGCTGGCGCTGGCTTGGGGGGCTTAACAATGTGGCAAGACGTTACGGTGGGCGCGGTGGTGGTGTTGGCGGGTTTGTATGCGCTGTGGTACTGGTTGCCCGCTGGTCTGCGCCAACGCTTAGGCGGCGTGCGCCCAGCGCTGGGCAAAGCGCCCTCGTGCGGGTCGTGCAGCAGTTGCGGCGGTTGCGGGCCCAAGGCGCGCAAGCAGTAAGCAGTAAAGGCTGTAGCCGCGTGCAGCCCTGTCTTTATTGCCGTGCAGTGCGTGTGCGCGCTGGCAAGGCCTGCGGGTGGCTGGTGCGCCAAGGGTTGATGTCCAGACCACCCCTGCGGGTGTAACGCGCATACACCTCCAGCTTGATCGGCTCGCAGTGCGTCCAGATGTCCATGAAGATGCGTTCGACGCATTGCTCGTGGAATTCGTTGTGGTTGCGAAAGCTGACCAAATACTGCAACAAGCCTTCGTGGTCGATGTGCGCGCCGGTGTAGGCAATGCGCACGCTGCCCCAGTCGGGCTGGCCGGTGACCAGGCAATTGCTTTTGAGCAAATTGCTGGTCAGCACCTCACTTACCGGTGCCTCGTTGTGCTGTGCGGTCAATAGCTCGGGCGCTGGGGTGTAGCGCCCGCATTCAATGTCCAGCCGGTCCAGGCTCAGGCCATCGAGTTCATGGATTTGCTGGCTCTCAAACACCTCGGGCAGCAGCAGGCTGATGCCCACCGTGCCAGCCACCGGTGCGCCGCGCCAGACGGCTTGGCTGATGTCGGCACGAATGCAGGCCTGCACTTCGCTGGCGTCGGCAAAGCGGCTTTGGTTAAAGCTGTTCAGATACAGCTTGAACGACTTGCTCTCGACCAAATTGGGCGTCTCGCATGGCACGGTGATGTGTGCCAGCGCTATTTGCGGCTTGCCGCGCAGGTTCAGCCACGACAGCTCAAACGCCGTCCACAGGTCAGCGCCAAAAAATGGCGCGGCCTCGGTGACGCCGATCTCGGCGCGCTTGCCCGCACGGGGCAGCGCAAACAGCAACGTGGCGTCGTACTGGTCGGCATAGGCGGCCGGTTTGCCCAGCGGAGATTGGTCGGGCGTGGAGCTGTGCATGGCGCAAATATATCCAATAATTTACTATTAAAAAAATAGCTGGTAGCGCAACAGGGACGGGCGCTACAGGCTATTTTGATAGTTTTTTAGAAGCTCTCCCACTCATCGTCTGCGGGCTTGGGTTTGGGGGCTGTGGCAGGTGCTTGGATGCGTGGGGGCGCTGCCAGCGCGGGGCGAGAGGACGGCGGCGATGCTGCGGGGCGCGCAGTGGCCGGTGCGCCCAGGGGGGGCTGTTTGCGGCTGGAGGTGGGCGTCGCTGCCAAGGCAGGCGCTGGTGCTGGTGCAGCAGCTTTCGCTGGTCGCGCTTTGATGGGCGCTGGCGGGCGGGCAGGTATATGGGCAGACGTAGGGGCAGACGCATGGGCGCGCGCAGGTGCAGGGCTGTTAGGGCGCGCTGGGCTGCCGTTGCCAATTTGGAACACTGCGACCGTGCCCACCAAATCGCTGGCCTGGGTTTGCAGGCTGCTGGCGGCAGCGGCCATTTCTTCGACCAGTGCAGCGTTTTGCTGGGTGGTTTGATCCATTTGCACAATGGCTTCGCCCACTTGTCCCACGCCAGCGCTTTGTTCAGAGCTGGCAGCGCTGATCTCGCCCATCAGGTCGGCCACTTGTTGGATCGACTTGACCACCTCGGCCATGGTGCTGCCGGCCTGATCGACCTGCGCGGCACCGACCTCGACGCGGCTGACGCTGGTGTCGATCAAGGTGCGGATTTCTTTGGCTGCCTCTGCCGAGCGCCCGGCCAAGCTGCGCACTTCGCTGGCGACGACGGCAAAACCGCGCCCTTGCTCGCCAGCGCGCGCCGCTTCAACCGCCGCGTTGAGCGCCAGGATATTGGTCTGAAACGCAATGCCGTCGATGACGCCAATGATGTCGGCGATTTTGCGCGAGCTGTCGTTGATGTCCTTCATGGTGCTGATCACCCGCGCCACCGCTTCGCCGCCCTGCGCAGCCACGCTGGAGGCAGTGCGTGCCAGTTGCGTGGCGTGGCGGGCGTTGTCGGCGTTTTGCGTGACGGTGGAACTGAGCTGCTCCATCGAGGCCGCCGTTTGCTCCAGCGCGCTGGCCTGGCTTTCGGTGCGCGCTGACAGGTCGTGGTTGCCTTGCGAGATTTCTGCGCTGGCGCTGGCCACGCCTTCGGCACCTTGGCGCACATTGGCTACCACGCTGGCCAAGCTGCCTTGCATATGCTGCAACTGCGCTATCAGGCTGGTGCTGTCGTTGGCGCGCACATGGATAGGTTGGCTCAGATCGCCATGGGCTACGCGGGCGGCCATGGCGGCGGCATCGTTGGGCTCGCCGCCGATGGGGCGCAGCACCAAACGGTTCAGCGCTACGGCCAGTCCCAAAGAAACCAGCATTGCGCTGAGTAAGCCTAAGGCGATAGAGGCGATGCGCAGTTGCCGCACTTCGGCCAAGATAGTGTCGTCTGGCACCGTGGCTGCGAACGACCACGGGGTTTTTACGTTGCCGATATGGACTGGCACATACACGCGTGTCACATCGGTTTTTAGGCGTTCGCTGACCAAGTGAATTTGAAGAGTGCGCCCCTCGGCAATAGCGGCGCGGGCCAAGTCCAACCCCTCGCCCCGGCCCATATCTTTGCCGACGTTGTGCGGGTCACGGTCAGCAACAAAAATGCCTTTGTTGGAGATCAGGCTGGCAAAACCGGTCTCATAAATGCGGATGGGCTCCACCGTTTTTTGCAGGCTGGACAGTGCAATATCTACGCCAGCCACACCGACAAAGCGACCATCGATCTGGATCGGCACGACCAAGCTGGTCATTAGCACTGGCTTGCCAGCCAGTTGGTAGATGTAAGGCTCCATCACGGTTTCTTGTCCGCTGGCTTTGGCCAGTTGGTAGTAGTCGCCAGCGCCAGGTTTGTCGTAATCGACCAGTGGCTCCACTTGTATGGTGGCGCTCTCGTTGCCTCGGTTCCAGTAGGGCACGTAGCGGCCAGTGGCGTCGTGGCCGGGCAAGCTGGCGTGGGCGCTGTCTTGGCCATCAAAAGCATCTGGTTCCCACCCTGTCCAGACGCCCAAAAACTCGGGGTTGCCACTGAGTACGCCTTTAATCAGCGCATCGGCCTGTGCACGATGGGCTACGCCGGCAGCTTTCATACCACCCAGCGCTTGCGCCAAAGTGCGTGCGACGTCCATCCCCTGATCCAGGTTGTGCGTGGCCTTGTCGCCCTCGCTGATGGCCATTTGCGTGGTGTATTGCAGTGCTGTTTGATACTGCATGGTGCTGGTCTGGCGCGACAGCAGGGTCAGGGTGATGGCAAAACCCAGCAGCACGATGCAGGTCACCAGCAGCAGCAATCGGGTACGCAAGGACATATTTTTCTGGTGGGTCATGGGGTAGTTGACTTTCGACAAAGTGGAGAAAATGCCGGATTCAGGTGTATTTTGGCATCCAGAACTTAGGTTGTGCAGCGCCTAAATACTAATCTGTTGCTGGTGGACGCCACCGTATCAAAAGCGTAATCCTCGGCATTGGGGCTTTCTCGCTGCTGCGGTGTTATAGCCCGCTGCTTAAGAGAGGTTTGAAGGCCAAAAAAAGCGCCGACCCGCTGCAGTAGCGGATCGGCGCAGGCGCTCAAACCAAGTCAGAGCAAGGTAAACGCAAAATTTTTACACCATAGGAGATGCCTCAAAAGGCAGTGGCATATCGCTCAGGTTGCGGCGTGTTTCCACCAGCACCAACGGGGCGTCGTCCATGGTCACCATGGCCGGGCGCTGCCGAGGTACGTGGACGGGGCGCGGCTCGGCAGCAATAGCAGCTTGCGCAGCAGCAACTTTGTCGGCATCGGACGTTATCCACTGCAGCCCAGCGTTGCGCGCGATGGTATGCATTTGCTCTTCGGGTAGAACAAAGTTTTGTACCTGTGGCAAGGCGGGGACGGGTGCGGCGGCTTCTGCAACGGCTATAGGCGCTACATCTACTGGCACTGGTACTGGTGCTGGCACTGGCATTGGCACTGGTACTGGTACTGGTACTGGTACTGGCGCGCTGGCCGTTGGCGCGGCAGCAAAGTAGCTGCGGCGCACCGGCTCTGGCGACTCTGGTGGCACCTCGGTACTGGCACTGGCATTGGCACTGGCACTGGCGGGGGCGATGGGTGATGTGGGCACAGAGGGTGCTGACGACGGCGTTGCTGCAGCGCTGCCTGTATCCATTGGCGCATCAAACGCAGCGGGTGCAGAACTGTCTTGGCGCGGCGCGCGGTTGCCACGTTCGCCCCGATCGCGGCCATAGCGGTCGCGGGAGCGGCGCTTGGTTTCTGTGCCTTCTACCGGTGCAGCTACCGGCACTGGTTCGTTGCCAGACAAGTCCAGATCGGGCAAAGCAGCCAGTGGCGCAGTGTCGACAAAATCAGCCGCTTGCGTTTGGCTGGGTTCGCTGACGGTGCGCGGTGCGCGTTCGCGCCGGGGGTTGCTGTTGCTGCTTTCGCTGCGCTCGCGCCGTGGGGCGCGTTCGCTGCGTGTGTCTGGCGCGTTGGCGTCGGTTGGTGCCATCGACATATCGCGCGGCGCGTCATTGTCGCGTGGCGCACGGCCTCGGACTTCTCGGTTGTCACGGCCTTCGGTGCTGCGCTCAGGGCGCTCAGGGCGCTCAGGGCGCTCGTTGCGGCGGCTGCGGGTGTCGCTGGGAGTGCTAGGGGTGCTGCCATTGCCATTGCCATCACGGGTGGTGCTGTCGCGGGCTGCGCCGTCACGACCAGCGTCACGGCCATTGTTGCGCTGGCGGCCACGGCTGTCGCTGTGGCGGCCATCGCGCCCGTCGCGGCGTGGTTCGCGCTGCGTTGCTGGCGCTGCTGGTGCGGGGGTTGGTGTTGGTGTTGGAACGGGTGTGGCAACTGGCGCTGGTGCGCCACCAAAACCAAGTAGGCCCTTGAGCCACGCAAAGAAGCCTTGCTCTGGCTGCGTGGTGGGTGCCTTGGTTGGTATGGGGCGCGGCGTGGCAGGGGTGGCTGCGGATGGCGTGGACTGCATCGGTTGCGCAGTGGGTGCGGTGGCGTTGCGCGGCTGGCGCACTTGACCTTCGGCACGCGGTGCCGCTTGTGGCGCTGGGGCGTCGGGCAGCACGCCTTTGATGACCGGAGTTTGCTTGTTGGCTGGCTCTTGTGAGCGGCGCGTCACAGCGGTGGGGTCTTCAATTTCTTCGGCCAGCTTGTAGCTGGGCTCAATGCCTTCGAGGCGCGGGTCGTCGTGCTTCAAGCGCTCCAATTTGTAGTTGGGCGTTTCCAGCGCTTTGTTGGGCACCATCAGCACGTTGACGCGCTGTTTCAGCTCGATTTTGGCGATTTCAGTGCGCTTTTCGTTGAGCAGGAAGCTGGCCACTTCCACCGGCACTTGGCAGTGGACGGCGGCGGTGTTGTCCTTCATCGACTCTTCTTGGATGATGCGCAAAATTTGCAGCGCCGACGATTCGGTATCCCGAATGTGGCCCGAGCCACCGCAGCGTGGGCAGGGAATCGACGAGCCCTCAGACAAAGCGGGTTTGAGGCGCTGGCGGCTCATTTCCATCAGGCCAAATTTGCTGATGGTGCCGAACTGCACGCGGGCACGGTCTTGGCGCAGCGCGTCGCGCAGGCGGTTTTCAACATCGCGGCGGTTCTTGCTCTCGTCCATGTCGATGAAGTCGATGACGATCAGGCCACCCAAGTCGCGCAGACGCATTTGGCGTGCCACTTCATCGGCGGCTTCTAAATTGGTGCGGGTGGCGG
>CAIRYF010000277.1 GCA_903882725.1 uncultured Simplicispira sp. | reverse complement strand
GGTAGTCCTCTAGGTAGACCTCGATAAACGTCTTCCAGTTGTAGTTGCACTCGTGCAGCTCGGTGCGATCCAGCGTAAAGCCGTCAAACGACAGCTGCGCGCGCGGGCCCATGTCGGCCAAATCGGCCTCAATATCGCGGCCATTGTCTTCAAACAACAGGCCGTTCCATTCGCGCAGCGGGTAGTTTTTCAGGTTCAGGCAGGGGTCGTGGCTAAAGTGCGGCGCGCCCAGCAAGTCGCCGCTGGGGCTATAAGTCCAGCGGTGTACCGGGCAGACGATGTTGCCGCCGGCACTGCCTTTTTGCTGCTCTTGCAGCGAGCCGCGCCCCTGCAACATGATGGCTTGGCGGTGGCGGCAGACGTTGGAGATGAGTTCGACCTGGCCATGCGGGTTGCGCACCAGCGCTCGGCCTGCGTTTTCTTGTGGCAGGACGTAGTAGTCGCCCGGGTTGGGCACGCTCAATTGGTGGCCGACGTAGCGTGGGCCGCGCTGGAAGATGGTTTCGAGTTCGCGCTGGAACAATGCCTCATCAAAATAGCTTGAAACGGGTAGTTGGCTTGAAGCCTGCTGCGGGCTAAGACTTAAATCAGACATATTGATGAGATGTGCCAGAGCACAAAAAAATAAACCGGCTTAGTGCCGGTTGAGATGAAATGGGATTATAGGAGGCGGGGTTATTTGCGGCGCATATTCCCGTTGTTCTATCGGTGTATTGGTCTGTAGCGATGTTAGGGGGGCACAGGCTGCGCGCGCAGACTGGGTGTGGGTTGTGCGTATCGGCCTAAAATTGGCGGCTTTATCTCAGCCGCCCCCCCTTTTTTCATGTCCAAATCTAAAAATGCCGCCCCATCCGTCAGCTATGAAGCGGCGCTGGAAGAATTAGAGCAGCTGATTGTTCGCATTGAGTCTGGCGAAATGCCGCTCGATGAGATGCTGATTGCTTATCAGCGCAGTGAGGTGTTGGTGGCCTTTTGTCGCCAACGGCTCGATACCGTGCAAAGCCAGATCAAGGTGCTCGATGACGGTGCTTTGAAGCCTTTTTCGCTATGAGCGCCCTGCAGCAGCGCGTGCCAGACACGCCCGTATTTGATTTGGCACCTTGGATGCAGCCGCAAATGCTGCGCGTTGAGCAAGCTTTGTCGCGCTGGGTCGCTGCCGATGCCCCGGCCGGGCTGGGTGAGGCCATGCGTTATGCCGTGCTTGATGGGGGCAAGCGTTTGCGCCCGCTGTTGGTGCTGGCCGCGCGCGATGCTGTTGCCCCCACCGATGGTGCAGTGCGCAGCGCGGCGCTGGACGACGCTGCCCTGCGCGCTGCTTGCGCGGTGGAGCTGATCCACGCTTATTCACTGGTTCACGACGATATGCCCTGCATGGACAACGACGTGCTGCGCCGTGGCAAACCCACTGTCCATGTGCAGTTTGGCGAGGCGCGCGCTTTGTTGGCCGGTGATGCGTTGCAGGCGTTGGCATTTGAGCTGCTGACCCCCGATGACCCGGCTGTCTCAGCGCCGGTGCAAGCGCGTTTGTGCCGTTTGCTGGCCCATGCTGCCGGATCGGTGGGGATGGCTGGCGGGCAGGCAATTGATTTGGCCAGTGTCGGGTTGGCGCTGGACGAGGCTCAGTTGCGTCAAATGCACCGCCTTAAAACCGGCGCGCTATTGCAAGGAAGCGTGATGATGGGTGCCGCTTGCGGTCAGGCTGATGCGCTTGCATTGGCCGCGTTGCAAGACTACGGCGCCGCTTTGGGGCTGGCGTTTCAGGTGGTGGACGATATTTTGGATGTCACCGCCGACTCGGTCACCTTGGGTAAAACTGCTGGCAAAGATGCTGCAGATCACAAGCCCACTTATGTGTCGCTGATGGGGCTGGCGCGGGCCCAAGCTTATGCCGGGCAATTGCATCAACAAGCCCATGCCGCACTGCGCGCCAGTGGCTTGCAGCAGCAGGGCGCACTTGCTGCGTTGGCCGATATGGTGGTGCAGCGCTCTAGTTAATTGCACCAATCGCTTGAACTGCTTTTTAGCCTTCAAAATATCCATTAAATTGCCCTATAGCGCCCGTCCTATAAGCGCTAGCAGCTATCAAAATTGTAGTAATGCCCTCTATGCGATTTCCTTTGCTGCAGACCATCAATGATCCTGCCGATCTGCGCCGTCTGCCCCGTGCCGAGCTCAAGACGCTGGCCCATGAGTTGCGTGCCTTTGTCATTCACAGTGTGGCCAAGACGGGCGGGCACCTCAGTTCCAACCTGGGCACGGTGGAG
>CAIRYF010000276.1 GCA_903882725.1 uncultured Simplicispira sp. | reverse complement strand
CCGCATTTCATGCCCGTCACCCCGTCTGGCCCGTATTTGCAACACACGCTGCTAGTGCGCCTCAAGCAGCGCTTAGGCTTGGCCGACTTGGTGCCCTTGCATCGCATTGATCGCGACACTGCCGGATTGGTGCTTTTTTCGGTGCAGCCCCGCACGCGCGGTATTTATCACAGCCTGTTTCGCGACCATTGCATCCGCAAGTATTACGAGGCGGTGGCACCATGGCGTGCAAATTTAGTGTTTCCACGTGAACACCGCAGCCGGATGGTTGAAAGTGCGCAGTTTTTTCGTATGCAAGAGGTGCTGGGTCAGTCCAACACCCAAACCCATATCGAATTGCAGCAGGTGCTGGGGCCGTGGGCCCGCTATCGCCTTTCGCCCGTCACCGGCAAGCGCCATCAGCTGCGCGTTCACATGGCCGCACTGGGCTTGCCGCTGCGCAACGACGCCTTTTACCCCGAGTTAAACGATCCGCCAGATGGCGATTTTTCGCGTCCGTTGCAACTATTGGCGCGTTCCCTCGCTTTTACTGATCCGGTGACGGGGCAGGAGCGTTATTTTGAGAGCGAACGCCAGTTGCTGGCGCTGGAGTCTTGAAATCCTTACGCGGCAAGCCCTGGCGCTTCCTGCGCGCAGGACGGCTGGCAAAATGTGCGCCGCACCAGGCCGGCAACCGCCGCGCCGGTCTATAAAAAACTGGGAGAGTTCTTCGTGCCTGTTGTTTATTGCGCTTTGGCGGTGCTTGCCGCTTATTTGCTGGGCTCGCTGTCGTTTGCCGTCATCGTCAGCCGGGTAATGGGCTTGAGTGACCCGCGCACCTTTGGCAGCAAAAATCCGGGTGCCACCAACGTGCTGCGCTCGGGCAATAAAGCTGCTGCGGTGTTGACGTTGCTGTTGGACGCAGCCAAAGGCTGGCTGGCGGTGGTGCTGGTGCGCTGGTTTGGCGCGCCATACGGTTTGGAAGAAGGCACGCAGGCGCTGGTTGGACTGGCAGCATTTGTTGGCCATGTGTGGCCGGTGTTTTTTCGTTTTGAAGGCGGCAAGGGTGTGGCCACGGCGCTGGGGGTGTTGTTGGGCATCAGCGGTTGGCTGGGGCTGGCGACGGCGGCCGCTTGGCTGCTGGTGGTGCTGGTGTTTCGCTACTCGTCACTGGCTGCGCTGGTGGCAGCGGTGTTTGCTCCGGCGTTGTATGTGATGGCCGCTGGCACGCTGTGGTACGAGGAGCGCAGCATCACTGCGGCCATCATCGCCATGGCGGCACTGCTGCTGTGGCGCCACCAAGAAAACATCATGCGGCTGATTGCTGGCAAAGAGTCGCGCTTGGGGCGGGGCAAAAAAACCAGCGCTGTATCCGTTGCATCTGCGACACCCCACCCAGCCGCCCCCGCGCCCAAGAAAGCAAAAAGCCGCCCCAGCTTGCACTAGGGCGGCACTATATTTTTGATAGCTACTAGCGCTTATTAATAAAGGGCTAGAGGCCTATTTGAGCATTATTTATTCGAATTGTCATCACTAAGCTGCGCCAGCGCGGCATTGCCGCCCAGCGACAGCAAACCGGCGTTGGCGTAAATGCCCAGCTTGGCGCGGGTATCGACGATGTCGAGGTTGCGCATGGTCAGCTGGCCAATGCGATCGAGTGGCGAAAACGGCGCGTCTTCGACCTTTTCCATGCTCAGCCGCTCAGGCGCGTAGGTCAGGTTCGGGCTGTCGGTGTTGAGCAGGCTGTAGTCGTTGCCCCGGCGCAACTCCAGCGTCACGCTGCCGGTGATGGCGCGCGCCACCCAGCGTTGCGCGGTTTCGCGCAGCATGAT
>CAIRYF010000275.1 GCA_903882725.1 uncultured Simplicispira sp. | reverse complement strand
GGCAGGGTGTGTTCCATGGGAGAGTCCTTTATGGTTTGAGTTGTAAAAATTATCAGGGCGTGCGCTCAGATTGTAGGAATGAAAGCAAAACTTGGCTGTAGGCCGTCTGCTACTCCCTGCAAAGCCGGTGTGTACCGCGCTAGCTACAGTTTCTGTGCGCCTGAGCGGCACGACAACACAGTCGTTTCCAACTCTCCATCTGCCAGCGTTGCGCGCAGCGTGGCCCCAACGGGCGCTTGCTGCACGCTGGTGACGGCGGTGCCATTGCCGTCGGTCAGCAAGGCATAGCCACGCTGCAGCAGCAAACGCGGATCCAGCAGTTGCAGGCGCAGGGCAACACGCTCTAGGCGCTGGCGGCAGGCGATCAGCCCCGAGTGCCTACCCAAGCGCGCAGCCATTTGGTCCAGGCGCTGCTGGCGCCGGTCAAGGCGGCGCTGTACGCTGCTGTGCAGCCGGTTGGCCAGCCCATTGAGCGCACCGGCCCAGACCTCGCGCGGCGGCGCTACCAACTCGGCGGCGGCGGTGGGCGTGGGTGCGCGCAGGTCAGCGCAAAAATCAGCCATAGTGAAATCGATCTCGTGCCCAATGCCGGTGATCAGCGGCACCGGGCTTTGTACGATGGTGCGCGCCAGCTGCTCGTCGTTAAACGCCCACAAGTCTTCGATAGAGCCGCCACCGCGCACCAACACAATGACATCAATCAGCGGGGGGGCAGGATTTTGGGTCAAATCAGCCTCTAGCCCTTGTGCTGCCTGCGCTAACAGATACAATTTTGATAGCGCTTGCACCAGTGACGAAGCTGCACCGGCACCTTGCACCAAGGCGGGCACCAACACCACCGGAATGTGCGGCAAGCGACGACGCAGGGCGGCCACCACGTCATGCAGCGCGGCCGCGTCCAGCGAGGTGACCAAACCAATGCCGCGTGGCAAGGCCCGCAAAGGGCGTTTGCGGGTGCTGTCAAACAGCCCTTCTTCGTCGAGTCGGGCCTTGAGCCGTAAAAACTGCTCAAACAAAGCACCTTGGCCAGCGCGCTGCAAGCTCTCGACCACCAATTGCAGGTCGCCGCGCTGCTCGTGCACGCCCAAGCGCCCACGCAGCTCGACCCACTCGCCATCGCGCGGCGTAAAACCCAGCACGCTGGCGGCGCGGCGAAACATGGCGCAGCGGATCTGGCCGTGCGCGTCTTTGATAGAAAAATAACAATGCCCGCTGGCTGCGCGCGAAAAGCCAGTGATCTCGCCGCGCACCGCCACCGGGTTCAAGCGCGCTTGCAGCAAGTCGCCCACGGCCAAGCACAGCGCGCCAACGTCCCACACCAGCGGCATTGGCGGCTCAAACACAGGCGCTAGCACGGCAATAGCCATTTTTTAGATTTTTGCGCAGTCCAATACTCCACAGCACCTGCGCCGCTAAAACAGATGCCAAAACACCCCAAAAAATACCGTGGAGATCACGTATATCGATGCAACTCATTGATTTATATGTAATTTTTGCTGCCTAAATTTTAGGCAATCTGTTGTAAGCACGTATTGGCGCGGCTTTTGAGGGGTTCCCCCCTGGGTTTTCCACAAAGTTATCCACAGATTTTGTGGGTTGCGTCAGTCACTTGGCACCTTGCCATGGGGGCCAAAGCCTGCGCGGCCTAAGCCATAATCGGCACTTGCTTTATTTGCGCGGAGAGTCCATTGCTGTCGATCATACAAGCCGCAGGCTGGCCGATTTGGCCTTTGCTTGCCTGCTCCATCTTGGCTATGGCCTTGATTTTTGAACGTTTTGTGGCGCTCAAAACTGCCCGTGTAGCCCCGCCCCAATTGCTCAATGAAGCGATTTCAGTGTCCTCTAATGCACCGCCTAGCACCGACATGATCAAGCAGTTGGCGCAAAACTCAGCTTTGGGTGAGGTGCTGGCCAGCGGATTGCGCACGCTCAACACCACCCCGCGCTGCAGCGAAGCCGATCTGCGCGCCGCCATGGAAGGCACCGGGCGCGCGGTGGCACACCGCTTAGAAAAATACCTCAGTGCCCTGGCCACCATTGCCTCGGCGGCACCGCTGCTGGGCCTGCTGGGCACGGTCATCGGCATGATTGAAATTTTTGGCTCGCAAGCGGTGGGCGCTGGCAATCCGGCGCAACTGGCGCACGGCATCTCGGTGGCCTTGTACAACACGGCGTTTGGCCTGATTGTTGCCATTCCGGCGCTGATTTTTTGGCGCTACTTTCGCAGCCGCGTCGATGCCTATCTGCTGACGCTGGAGCTGTCGTCTGAAGCCTTTTTGCGCCACTTGACGCAGTTGCGCAAATAAGTTGCCATGAACT
>CAIRYF010000274.1 GCA_903882725.1 uncultured Simplicispira sp. | reverse complement strand
GATGGACGATGTTCTCGGCCATGTCGTGCTCACCGTAGGTGATGAAAATTTTGGTGCCAAACACTTTGTAGCTGCCGTCTGGCTGCGGGTCGGCCTTGGTGCGCACGGCGGCCAAGTCCGAGCCCGCTTGCGGCTCGGTCAGGTTCATGGTGCCAGTCCACTGGCCAGAAACCAGCTTTTCAAGGTAGATGGCTTTCAGCTCGTCGCTGCCGGCCGTCAGCAGCGCCTCGATGGCACCGTCGGTCAGCAGCGGGCACAGGGCAAAGCTCAGGTTGGCGCTGTTGCACATTTCAATGCAGGCCGCGCCAATGGTCTTGGGCAGGCCTTGGCCGCCAAAGTCGGCTGGGTGTTGCAGGCCTTGCCAGCCGCCTTCGGCATATTGGGCAAAGGCTTCTTTGAAGCCGGGGGTGGTGGTGACGATACCGGCTTTGAAGCTGGACGGGTTTTGGTCACCTTCCCAGTTCAGCGGCGCTACCACGCCCTCGTTGAACTTGGCGCATTCCTCTAGCACCGCTTGGGCGGTATCGAGGCCAGCGTCCTCAAAACCGGGCAGTTGTGCAACCTGCTCGATGCCGGCCAGATGCTCGATGGCAAACAGCATATCTTTGACGGGGGCGGTGTAGCTCATGAACTTCTCCAAGAAAAAATAAGAATGCAGATACAAAAAAGGCACCGCAAGCGATGCCTTTTGCAAAGCGCGGTGGTTTACAGCGCTTGAACCAACTCTGGCACAGCAGTAAACAAGTCTGCCTCCAGCCCGTAGTCAGCGACGCTGAAAATTGGCGCTTCGGGGTCTTTGTTGATGGCCACGATGACTTTAGAGTCCTTCATGCCAGCCAAGTGCTGGATAGCGCCCGAGATGCCGCAGGCAATGTACAGCTGGGGCGCAACAATTTTGCCGGTCTGGCCCACTTGCAGGTCGTTGGGCGCGTAGCCCGCATCGACCGCAGCGCGGCTCGCTCCAATGGCTGCTCCCAGCTTGTCGGCCAGCGGCGTCATGACTTCATCGAACTTTTCTTTGCTGCCCAGCGCCCGGCCACCCGAGACGATGATTTTGGCTGCGGTCAGCTCGGGGCGGTCGTTTTTAGTCACCTCGCGCCCAACAAAACTGCTGCGCCCTGCATCGGCTACAGATGCTACGTTTTCAATAGCTGCTGGCGCTTGACCAGCAAGGGCTGCAGCATCAAAACCCGTCGAACGCACCGTAATCACCTTGACTGCGTCGGCGCTTTGCACGGTGGCAATGGCGTTGCCAGCGTAGATCGGGCGCTCAAAGGTGTCGGCACTGATGACTTTGCTGATTTCGCTGATCTGCGCCACGTCCAGTTTGGCCGCCACGCGCGGAGAGACGTTCTTGCCCGCCGCAGTGGCAGCAAACAAAATGTGGCTGTAGCTTGGTGCCAGTGTCAGCACTTGGGCGGCAACGTTTTCAGCCAGGCCATCGGCCAAGGCAGCGCCATCAGCGTGCAGGACTTTGGCAACCCCGGCAATGTGTGCAGCAGCAGCTGCGGCAGCACCTGCGTTGTGACCAGCCACCAGCACATGGACATCGCCACCACAAGCCAAGGCAGCGGTGACGGTATTGAGCGTGGCACCCTTGAGGGCAGCGTTGTCGTGTTCGGCAATAACCAGAACTGTCATTTTTTGATGCTCCTTAGATGACTTTGGCGACGTTCTTGAGTTTGTCCACCAGCATGGCCACGTCGGCCACCTTGATGCCAGCGCCGCGCTGGGGCGGCTCGGACACTTTGAGGGTTTTCAGGCGCGGCGCTACATCCACACCCAAATCAGCAGGAGTGAAGGTATCGAGCGGCTTTTTCTTGGCCTTCATGATGTTGGGCAGCGTGACGTAGCGCGGCTCGTTC
>CAIRYF010000273.1 GCA_903882725.1 uncultured Simplicispira sp. | reverse complement strand
CTCATAGCAATAAAACTCCATGCGGTCGATTTCGCGCAGCAAGTCGTTGGGAAACTCAATATCGGCTTTGTCGATTTCGTCAATCAGCAGCGCCACCGGGCGCTCGGCGGTGAATGCCTGCCACAGCACGCCTTGGACGATGTAGTTGCGAATGTCTTTGACCTTTTCATTGCCATCCAAACCGCCCAGCTGGCTGTCGCGCAGGCGGCTGACGGCGTCGTACTCATACAAGCCTTGCTGCGCTTTGGTGGTGGATTTGATGTGCCACTGCAGCAGCGGCATATCGAGCGCCAGCGCCACTTCTTCGGCCAGCATGGTTTTGCCGGTGCCCGGCTCGCCCTTGACCAGCAGTGGGCGCTGCAAGGTGATGGCGGCGTTGACGGCCAGCATCAAGTCTTGCGTGGCGACGTAATTTTGAGAACCTTGAAATTTCATGGCAATGGATGGCAATGGATGGCAATGAAGGGGTGAGACAGCGATAAATTTTGGCCACAGTTGATGCAGACGCTGGCGCAGATTGTCTGCGCAAACGCTGGCAGCCGTGTAGGCGCGGCGACTAAGCCACGCGGCGCGCCTCAATCGCGCGTGGCGCGCCGCTGCACGGCGGCAATGTAGGCGTCGCCATCGGGCGGGCGGCCCGATTGTTGGCTGTTCCACAGCATTTCGCCCAAGCATTCCATGGTGGCGTGGTGGGCGTCGTGCAGGCCGTCATCGAGCCGTTTGGCCAGCAGCTCGACCGCTTGGCGAATGCCGCGCGGCTGGTCAATGCTGCATTGCTCGCTGATGGACAGGTGCATCGACAGGTGCAAAAACGGGTTGGTCTTGTCGGGCGTGGCGTCGTAGTTGCGCGCCAGGGCGGCGTCGACGTCCGACAGGTCGGTGTGGTATTCGGGGTGCTCGGCAATCCACAGGCTGGCCAGCGTTTCGATGGCCTCCATAGGGGCGCCGGCTTGGGTTTTGGCGTGGACGGCGCAAAAAAAGCGCCGCACATCGGCTTGGGAGGGATGGAACATTTGGGCAAGCGTAGCACGCACCTGCAACGGGTTATGGCGGCGCATGGTTAAACTCAATCCCCGTTTTTTGACTGAAGATGTGCCCCATGGATTTGCATACTTGGCTGACGTTTGTCGCCGCCACCTGCGTGATTGCTATCTCGCCCGGCTCGGGCGCGGTGCTGTCGATGAGCCACGGGCTGTCGTTTGGCGTGCGCAAGGCCAGCGCCACCATTGTGGGTTTGCAACTGGGCCTGCTGCTGATTTTGCTGGTGGCCGGTGCTGGCGTTGGCTCGCTGCTGCTGGCGTCAGAGGTGGCGTTCAACGCCGTGAAGGTGCTGGGCGCGTGCTACTTGATTTATGTCGGCTTTGCGCAGTGGCGCTCGGCCTCGGCTGCGGCTGCTGCGCCGTCAGAGGTGGTGGCTGCGCCTGGTGCGGCGGTCAGTGCCGATGCGGGCAGTTGGCAAAAGCGCTGTGCCACGGGCTTTTTGACCAACGCCACCAACCCCAAGGGCATCATTTTTATGGTCGCGGTGCTGCCGCAGTTTTTGTCGCAAGAGCGCCCGCTGGCACTGCAACTGGCGATTGTGGCGGCCACCATGGTGTCGGTCGATATGGTGGTGATGCACAGCTACGCCGCCAGCGCCAGTGCGCTGCGCCGCTTGCTGTCGAGTCCGCGTGCCATGCGATCGCAAAACCGCGTTTTTGGCGGCCTGCTGATGGCGGTCGGCGCGGGTTTGTTTTTTGTGCAGCGCGGTGCGCAGGTGGCTAAATAACTATCAATTTAATAGCTATAAGCGCTTGTATCTAAAGGGCTAGAGCCGGTTTTGGCTTATATTTTGGGGGTGGCAAAGCCGTTTTGCCGCCACGCCTCAAACACCGTCACGGCCACGGCGTTGGACAGGTTCAGGCTGCGCTGACCGGCCAGCATCGGCAGGCGCAGGCGCTGCGCCAGCGCAAAAGTCTCGCGCAACGCGGGCGCTAGGCCACGGGTTTCAGCGCCAAAAACAAACCAATCACCGGGCAGAAATTGCGCCTCGTACAGCAGGCCGCTGCCGTGGGTGGTCAGGGCAAACATCCGCGCTGGGTCGGGCTGCATGGCCTGCAAAAAAGCCGCCCAGTCGGCATGGCGCACCACGCGGGCGTGTTCGTGGTAGTCCAGCCCGGCGCGGCGCATCAGCCGGTCTTGCATCGAAAAGCCCAGCGGCTCTACCAAGTGCAGCGCGCAGCCGGTGTTGGCGGCCAAACGGATCACGTTGCCAGTGTTGGGGGGAATCTCAGGCTCGACCAGAACAATGTTGAACATGGGGTTTTGACGCGCGGCTAGCGCACGGCGGAGAAAAAAGCGGGCCAGTGTACGGCGCAGCTAGCGCTCGGTGCGTGCCACCACCATGGCGGTGATGTGCGCTGCACCGGCTTGGCGCAGCGCCACGGCGGCGCTGTGCAGCGTGGCACCCGTGGTCATCACGTCATCGACCAGCACCACCCGCGCGCCTTGCAATTGCGCCTGGCGCAGCGGCTCGACGGCAAAAGCACCGTGCAGGTTGCTTAGGCGCTGGGCGCGCTGCAGTTGGCTTTGCGCGCTGCGGTGCTGGATGCGCAGCAGCACATCGGCGCTGGTTTTGTCCGGTGCCAATTGCCGCGCCAGCAGCAGCGCTTGGTTAAATCCACGCTCTTGCAAGCGCTGGCGCGACAGGGGAATGGGCAGCACCCAATGGGCCGCTGTTAACGCTGGCTTGACCTGCGCTGCGCGTTGCAGCAGCGCTGCCAAAGCGCCCGCCCAACCGGGGTCGCCCTGAAATTTGAACTCGGCGATGGCCCGGCTCCACGGATAGCCGTAGCTGACGGCGGCAATGCAGGCGTCCAGCGGCACCGGCTGATGCAGGCAAGCGCTGCATTGCAGTGGCACGGCACCCGTGCCCGTGGCGGTCGTACCAGGTAAAGGCATAGCGCAGGTGTTGCAGCGCGGCTGCGGCGGCGCAAAACGCGCGGCGCAGGCATGGCAAATGCGCTGCGCTGGCCAGGCGTGGCAGACCGCGCACTGGCTGGGCCAGTGCTGCGTCCAGCGGTGCCAGCCGGTCGATAGCCTAGAGAACATGGTTGACATCCTCCCCGCCCTAAAGGACGGGGATTCCCACTACTGGCGTGCCATGTCCGGCACGGGAACCCAACTTATTCAGGATGTTTTTAGCGGCATTCCCATCACGATCATGCACACCACCACACACCGAACAAATCCAGTTCCTTATTCCAAGACCTGCGATACCTTTCGGCCTCGAATCGGGCATGGAGCCGCAATCGGAGCAGGTTTGGGTTGTG
>CAIRYF010000272.1 GCA_903882725.1 uncultured Simplicispira sp. | reverse complement strand
TGGTGCGCGACGTGGCCAATGAGGCCGCTGCCGCCATGGCGCTGATTGAGAATATGCAGCGCGAAGACCTCAACCCGCTGGAAGAAGCGCAGGGTCTGTCGCGTTTGGTGCAAGAGTTTGGCTTGACGCACGAGCAGGCTGCGCAGGCCGTGGGCCGCTCGCGCAGTGCCGCCAGCAACCTGCTGCGCCTACTGAACTTGGCCGAGCCGGTGCAAACCATGCTGATGGCGGGTGACATCGACATGGGTCACGCGCGCGCCTTGCTGACGCTGGAGCGCGCGGCGCAAATTACCGTGGGCAACCAAATTGTTGCCAAAAAACTATCGGTGCGCGAGGCCGAGGCGCTGGTCAAAAAGACCGCCGCCCAGGCCAGCTTGGCACCTGAAAAGCCCGCCAAAACCAAGTCGCGCGACATCCAGCGGGTCGAAGAAGAACTGTCCGATTTGCTGATGGCGCAGGTTGAAGTGCGCGTCAAAAAGCGCGTCAAACGCGCGGGCCGGATGGAAGATATGGGCGAGTTGGCGATCCAGTTTGGCTCGCTTGAAGCCCTCAACGGCCTGATCGACCGTCTGCGCCGGGAGTAATGCCGTGGCGCGCTGGGCTACTTGTTTGCCTTGGCCGCTGCCCGCGCTGCTGGCTTGGGCCGGGGCGTGGCTGGTGTTTGTTGCGTTGCAGCGCTTGGCACCGTCGCTGGCACCATTGTGGGCCGTGCTGTTGGCGTGCAGTGTCGGCGTAGCCGCCAGCTTGTGGGCGCGCACTTGGTGGCGGCGCAGCGCGATAGCGCTGGGGTTTCCGCTGTCGCTGGTGTTGACCGGTGCGGCCGCGCTGCCCGCGTGGGCGTGGTTGGCCCCGCTGGCCTTGTTGCTGCTGGTCTATCCGCTCAATGCCTGGCGCGATGCGCCGGTGTTTCCCACCCCGCGCCAAGCGCTGGATGCGCTGGCAGGGCGCGCGCCGCTGCCAGCCAAAAGTCGCATTTTGGACGCCGGTTGCGGCATGGGTGATGGCTTGCGGGCGCTGCGCCGCGCCTACCCGCAGGCGCGCATCGAAGGCGTGGAATGGAGCTGGCCGCTGCGCCTGCTGTGCGCGCTGCGCTGCCCGTGGGCGCGGGTGCGTCAGGGCGATATGTGGCGCACCGATTGGAGCGCTTATCAGCTGGTGTATTTATTTCAGCGCCCCGAAAGCATGGCCCGCGCCGCTGCCAAAGCGCAGGCCGAACTGGCCCCCGGCGCGTGGCTGGTCAGCCTAGAGTTTGCGGTGCCTGATACGCCTGCACAGGCCAAGCTGCGCCTGCCAGGCGGGCGGGTGGTGTGGCTGTACCAAAAATTGCCGCTGACCGTGCCAACCGCACCAATCGCGCCAACCTCTGCTAGCGGCTGTGGCGACTGAGAGACAAAAGCGCGCTGGCAGCGCCATTTATCCCCCTAATGGTGTGGGGCTTTGCTACATTTCTGCGTTGGCTTTTACAAAAAACAGCTAGCCAAGCCAAAGGGGCATGATGCGGTCGGGATTGCTGGTGCCGCGTTCCCCTATTTACGACACAGCAAGGATTTTTATGCGCCACAGGTCATTACCCCGCCTCCGGTTATGGAGTTCCTTGGCGCTTGCCGTTGCACTGACGGGTTGCGCCAATATGCAAAGCCACGACAAGCTGGCCTCTGATATGCAGTCTGCCGCGCAAACCGGCGGTGTTGCCGCCTCGCTGGCACGGCTGGAGGCTTCTGCCACCACGGAAGCTGAAAAAACGGCACTGCTTTACAACCTGGAGCGCGGCGAGTTGCTGCGCCTAGGTAAGCGTTACGACGACAGCAACCACGCCTTTATGCTGGCTGACAACAAAGTCAAAGAGTGGGAGGCCACAGCTGCGGCCAACCCCAGCAAGTTGATGGGCACGGTGGGCGCGGCGCTGATCAGCGAGCGCCTGAAAAACTACGAAGGCCAAGACTATGAAAAAGTCTGGCTGACGACGCGCTTGGCGCTCAACCGCGTGGCCTTGGGCGACTTGGATAACGCCCGCGTGGATATCAAGCGCACGCATGAGCGTGAGGCCATCATTGCCGAGTTCCGCGCCAAAGAACTGGTGGCCGCCGAAGAAGAAGCCAAGGCCCAAGGTGCCTCCTCAGGCAGCAAAGAGCTTGACGGCTACCCGGTAGAAACACTCAACGACCCTGAAGTGCTGGCGCTGAAAAATGGCTACCAAAACGCCCTGAGCCACTACTTGGCTGGCTTTTTGTACGAAGCCATGAACGAGCCGGGCATGGCCGCTCCGGGCTACCGCAAAGCCATTGAGCTCAAGCCCGAAACCGGCGTGTTGGAAGAAGGTCTGCGTGGACTCGACAGCCGCACCAGCTTTACCTGGAAAAAGCGCCAGCGCATGACCGACGTGCTGTTCATCGTCGAAGCCGGTGATGCCCCGGCACGCAAGCCCAAGGCATTTACGTTGCCGATTCCCATTGGCTCGCGTTGGACGACGGTCAGCCTGTCTTACCCAGTGATTGAGCCATCCAACGACCCTTTGCTGGGCCAGCTGTCTGCCGCAGGCTATGACTTCAAACTAGAAAAAGTGGTCGATTTGAACGTCATGGCGCGCCGGGCCTTGAAGGAAGAAATGCCCGGTATGGTGCTGCGCGGTTTTACCCGCGCTGTGACCAAGGGCGTATTGCAAGACCAGCTACAGAAAAAAGGCGGCCTGATTGGCGGCATTTTGGGAGCCGTCGCCTCGGCGGCGACCGAGCAGGCCGACGACCGTATGTGGCGGATGTTGCCGGGCCGCGTGTACGTGGCACGCGGTTACTTGCCAGTGGGCGAGCACCGTATCCGCATCAATGGCGGTGAGTTGGCGCAAAGCGTCAAGGTTGAAGGCCAATACGCCGTGGTGCCGCTGCGCCTGTATCACAACAGTGTGCTGCAAGGTGATGTTGCCACCATCGGCCAGCTGGCCGCCACAGCGCCGGTGGCTGTAGCCGAGCCATCGACGGCCGCCGATCCAGTGGCTAAAAAACCGCGTCCACGCCGCCCCGCGCGTGCGCCCCAGCGCGCGCTGGACAAGGCACCCGCGCCCAGCGCCGCGCAGTGAACCTTTGAGCCTTTGAGATTTTTGTGTTTTTCTTGAATCAGGAGCTTTTTCATGACCCCTCGCCACCTTGTGGCCAGCGCTTGCATGGCGGTGCTGGCCTTGGCCGCCAGCGCCCACGCGCAGCAGCACGACCCGGCCACACCTTGGGCGGTAGCCAACAAAATCGACTTGCGCGGCGACGCTGCCAGCATTGCGGTGCGCGAGATGCGCATTGTGCGCAAGAACGACATCCTCGTCGTGCAGGCCGATTTGGCCAGCCAGGGGCGCAGCGACCGCACGGTGTTTTATCGCTTCAAATGGCTCGATAGCGTGGGCAACCAAGTCGGCGATGGCGAGTCGTGGAAGCAACTCACCGTGCGCGGTTTGGGCCAGCAAACTATCAAAAGCGTAGCACCCACCGGCGCAGCCACGGACTTGCGCCTTGAAATGAACGTAGAAACGCGCTGAACGCGCCAGAGAAAACACACCATGCAAACATTTTCGCGTTACGCACTTTTTTCGGCTTTGATGGCTGGCACGCTCACACTGGCAGGCTGCCAGAACCTCTCGTCCCCGGTGGTGCGCTTTGACCGCCAAGTCAACTACGGCGATGCCAAAGCGGTCGAGTTGGTGACCAACGAGTTTGGCTCATCGGACTTGCAATTGATTGCCGAAAAAATGACCGGCAGTCTGCTGGAAACCGGCATCTTTCAGGGTCGGCCGACGGTGACGATTTCGACCGTCAAAAACAAGACCAGCGAGTACATCGACACCACCAACGTCATGAACTCCATCCAAACCTCGCTGGTCAAGTCGGGCAAGGTGCGCTTTGTCCGTTCCATTAAGGAAATGCAGGCTGGCGTGGACGAGCTGCAGCGGCAAAACCAAAGCGGCCTGTACAAGCAAAACACCACCGCCAAAGTTGGCAACATGACGGCAGCGCGCTACAGCATGGAAGGCGAGCTGACCAGCATCGTCAAGCAAAGCGCTGCGACCAAAGACGTGTACTACAAGTTCACGCTCAAGCTGTTTGACGTGCAAGAGGGCACCATCGAATGGCAGGATGAAAAAGAAATTCGCAAAACCAGCCCGCGCTAAAGAGGCCTTTCATGCTGTTTATGCAACGCAGAATTTTTATTACTGCCGCTTTGGCGACCGCTGCCACGCTGGCCAGCAGCGGCGTCGCTTGGGCGCAAACCCCCCCCAAAATTGCCGTCACCGACCTGGCCTACGCGCAGCAGGTGTCGGAGTATTTTGAAGCTGGCACCTACCAGCGCAGCGCGCAAATGAGCGCCCAAGCCAGCGCCAGTGGCTCGCACAGCCACGGTATGTATGGCGGCTCGGGCGGGTACTCGGGCAGCCAGTCGATGCAGGCGTCTGAGCAGGCCAGCGGCACCTATGTGGCCGGGCGCTACAGCTACATCGAGCAGCGTGAGCTGGGTGCCTACACCAACGACATCAAGGGCGCGCTGCTGCGCGGCACGGTGTTTCGGCTGGTGCAAGGCAAGGGCTTTGACGCTGGCGCGCCGCAGGCGAGCAAGGCCGAGCAGGTGCTCAACCAAGTCCAAGGCGGCAAGATGGCTGCGCCCAAGCGCCAGCCGCAGGTGGGCGACATCATTGCCCGCATCAAAAAGGGCGAATTCAACGGCGCTGATTACGTGCTGTTTGGCGTCGTCTCCAGCATCGACTTCAGCGACGCGCTGTCGCCGCTGCAAGGCACCACCAGTGCGACGCGGCAGTACGGCCTGAATTTGCTGGCCGATTTTTCGCTGATCAACACCCGCAGTTATGAAATTAAGGCGGCGTTTTCGGCCCAAGGCGCAGGCAACGACACCAAAATTTTGTCCAACCGGGGCGACATTGCACCGCCCAACCGGGCCAAGGTGATGCGCGAAACCTCGCAAAGTCTGGCGCAAAGCGTCTACGAGCAGCTGACCGATCAACTGGGCTACTCCGACCCCGGCTTGGCACGCGGCGTGCGCCAGCAGCAAATGCCAATGCAGATGCAGCAAGGCGGCCAGCCGTACTATCCGCCCACGCAGCAACAGCAACAGCCCGAGCAGGTGCTGATCCTGCGCTGATGCAGTGCTGAAGTTGTGGCGTTCTCAACAGGCCAGCCATGTGCTGGCCTTTTTGTTGCGCACGGCCACTTGCACTGGGGCAGCTTGGGCGGTGCTGGGCGCGGGCTTGGGCGGCTGCGTCAGCCACGCTGTCGATAGTGGTAGTGGTAGTGGTGTCAGTGTCGGTGGTGGCGCTATGGGTGCTGTCGGCGGTGAATTTCGTGTGCAGCGTTTGCCCGGTGCGCACGGCCAGACCTTGCTGGCCCTGCGCCGTGCGCCGCGCGCCGCGCCGCTGCGTTACCGCGTCATCGTCGTCCCCGGCTCTGGCTGCGCTGGCATGGGGCCGTGGGCCGAGCGCTACTTTGCTGGCCTGCTGCACGCCCAAGTGCTGGTGTTGCACAAACCCGGTGTAGACCCCTACAGCCGCACCGCGCCTGGCGACTGCTCTGGCGAGTTTGTCCGCTTCGACGCCCTGAGCCTTTGGCGCGATCATGCCCGCGCCGCCTTGCGCGCGGATGCAGCGCAGCGCGCGGGTGAATGGCCCGATGCTGTCATGCCGCAGCTGCTGATCGGTATCTCCGAAGGTGCCGAGCTGCTGCCCGCGCTGGCGTCCGAAGTGCCTGCGCTGGCAGGCTTGGTGTTGATCAGCGCCAGCGGCCTTGACCCGCTGGAAGCTGGCACGCTGCAAGCGCAGCGCCTGGGCGCAGCCGCTTTGGCGCAATGGCAGGCGTTGGGGGTAGAGGTAGAGCTAGCGCAGAAGGACGTTTGGCCCGGTAGCCCGGCAGACAGTGCCGTGCAGCAAGGGCGCAGCTTGCGTTATTGGCACGACCTGTGGCACTGGCCGCTGCAACAGCCTTTGCTGTCCGGGCCGTGGCCGTTGTTACAAGTGTGGGGTGAGGATGATGCGCTGGTGCCCGCCAGCGCCTATGCCCGTTTTGCCGCGCGTGCGCCAAACCGCACAGCGCCGTATTGCCCGCGCGCCCTGGTGGGGGCTGACCACGGCCTGCAGCGTCCCGCAGGGCCGGGGGGCCAGGCGGCGCACGATGGTGTGCAGCAAGTGTGGGGATGGTTAGAAAACTGGGGCCGCGCACCGCTGCAAGGGCTGTGCGCGGGACTGGCGCAGGGACTGGCGCAGTAAAAAAACCGTTTACGACATATTTTTGCTGCCCGGTGGCGGCGAAGGTTTCTCGTTCATTTTGCGTTTCATGATGACTGCGCTGGCCACGGTGCCCGCGATCATCATCAGGATGCCGATGAGGCTCATCAGGCCATAGTCGGTGGTGAAAAGGTCGGTCAGCATTTTCATAGGATTTCCTTTATTGTTAAAGCCATAGTGTGAGTAAGGATTCTGAATCCTACCGCATGGAATGTCTTGACTTGCGTCATCTGCGCAAGTCTAGGCGACTATCCAATAGCCGCCCGTACACTGGCTGGTGCCCAGCATCCGCTTGGCCGTCGTTTGGCTTTTTGTTTTTTAGATAGGACTTACGCAAACTATTAAGAGATAAGCAGAATTGTATTCTGTACAATTCGTAAGAATTATTTTTAATCACTCCCTTGAGCATGACTAG
>CAIRYF010000271.1 GCA_903882725.1 uncultured Simplicispira sp. | reverse complement strand
GCGCGCCCTGGAAGATGCCTTGCTGGAGTTCGCCGGTACGCTAATGGTCATCAGCCACGATCGCTGGTTCCTGGACCGTATCGCGACCCACATCATTGCCTGTGAAGGCGATAGCCAGTGGACCTTCTTTGACGGCAACTACCAAGAGTACGAAGCGGACAAGAGGAAGCGCCTGGGTGAAGAGGGCGCCAAGCCAAAACGTATGCGCGACAAGGCCCTTCAATAGCCGGTCCCTTGTTGGTGATCAGATCGTCATGAGCGTCCCCCCCTCGCGCCCCGCCCAGCACCATGCCCTGTACCAGGTCGTGATTGAAGAAGCTGCCGCGGGCGGCGGCGCGTTGATGGGCAAGCTGGTGTCATCGGCGGTCAGAGGGCTTTACACCCGCGAGCTGGCCGCGCGCAGCCTGCATGAACGGGATGCGCTGATCGTCTCGGGCAAGCTGTTGCAAAGCAAGGATGCTGAGTTGCGCATCTTGTACCCCAAAGCACTGCTGGCGGCGTTTACCAGCACGGAGCCGGCAAAGAAAGCTGCGCCCTTGAAGATGGCAGAGGTGCACTTTGACCAGCTGGAGCTAATGGACGAGGTGCAGGTGCGAGAAAGCGTGGCGGTTGCCCGCGCCCAACAGCTGGCGCTATTGGCGACCGATGCCAGCCTGGCCGAACTAAATACCCTGATTTGCAGCGCCTTGGGGCTGGGGTCGGTTCGGGCTGAAAGCAATCCTTTGCGCCCCGAGGCCTATGTCAACGCGCTCAAAAGCGTGTTGGCGCAGATTGCAGTGCCGAGCGCAGTCCAGATGGATTGGCTTGCGACCCTTAGCACAGCCCTCGGCGCGGAGTTGCATGCCCTGTACAGCATCTATGCCAAGAAGCTACTGGGGCAAGGTGTGGTCCCCGTGGGGTATGCCAAGGCGCCAACGTCAATTGGTTTTGGGGTCGGCGTGCCGGGAAGTGTTGCGAGGGATTCGCATTACCCGGCTCCGTCGTACCACACGACACCCGCCAACACGGTGCCCGTCAGCGCCGCCAGCCGAAGCGGCCTGTCTGGTGCGCAACCGCTGCACAAGGATGGCACTGATGATGCGATTTTGACGCTGGACAAGTTGCGCCGTTTGCTGGCAGGCGAGTTCGACCAGCCGGTGGCGCGTGACCGGGTACAGTCCTTTGCCCAGCAGTTTGCGCGTGAGTTTGAGGGCGAAGCCTCGGCTTCACAAGCGCTAGTGACTGATTTCGCGTCGACTGTGCCCGCCGCCTTTGAGGCACTCGAAGAAATGAAGCAGGTGGCGCAGGTGGTGCAGCGGCTGGAGCAGCGTCAGGGGGCGGTAGCACCGCCGAGCACGGGCGCTGATACTTCGGTCGAGGCCATTCGGGATGTTTTGCGCCGTACCGCCACAGGTGTGGCGCAGGCTTTAAGTTTGGAAGTTGTCAGTCTGATGGTTGACAACATGGTGCGAAACGCGCGTTTGTTGGAGCCCATCCAGCGTCTGATTGCAGAGCTGGAGCCCTCGCTACTGCTCCTGTCCCTGGTTGACCCCCGTTTT
>CAIRYF010000270.1 GCA_903882725.1 uncultured Simplicispira sp. | reverse complement strand
GGGGTGCCAAAGTGGTGGCAACGGCCTTTGCTGATCTGGGCTTTGATGTGGACATGGGCCCGTTGTTTCAAACTCCAGAAGAGTGCGCGCGCCAAGCGATTGAAAACGACGTCCATGCGGTGGGTGTGAGCACACTGGCTGCTGGGCACAAAACGCTGGTTCCGGCCATCATCCAAGCGCTCAAAGACCAAGGCGCTGACGACATCATCGTCTTCGTCGGCGGCGTGATTCCGGCGCAAGACTACGCGCACCTGTACGAGGCTGGCGTCAAAGGCATCTACGGCCCAGGCACTCCCATTCCGGCCAGCGCCAAAGACGTGTTGGAGCAAATCCGTAAGGCGCTGGCGGCGTGAGCGCGGCGCTGTATGCAGCGCTGTTGCACGGCAGCCCGGCGCAACAGCGCCGCGCCATGGCCAAATCCATCACGCTGCTCGAATCGACCCGCAACGATCACCGCGCCCAAGGCGACGAACTGCTGACGCAGCTGTTGCCGCACACGGGCAAAGCGCTGCGTTTGGGTATCAGCGGCGTGCCGGGCGTGGGCAAATCGACGTTCATCGAAACGCTGGGCCTGCACCTGATTGGCCAAGGTCTGCGTGTGGCGGTGCTGGCGATTGACCCGTCCAGCTCGGTGTCGGGCGGCTCTATCCTGGGCGACAAAACGCGCATGGAGCATTTGTCGGTGCGCGAAGAGGCGTATATCCGCCCCAGCCCCAGCAGCGGCACGCTGGGCGGAGTGGCAGAAAAAACCCGCGAAGCCATGCTGGTCTGCGAGGCCGCAGGCTATGACGTGGTGATTGTCGAAACCGTCGGTGTTGGCCAGTCCGAAACCACGGTGTGGGGCATGACCGATATGTTTGTGCTGTTGCAGTTGCCCAATGCCGGTGACGAATTGCAGGCGATTAAAAAGGGCGTGATGGAGATCGCCGATTTGGTGGTCATCAACAAGGCCGACATCGACCCGCACGCCGCCACGCGGGCGCAAGCGCAAATTACCTCGTCATTGCGTCTGCTTGGCTTGCACGGCACGGCAGGCAACGAGCGCCACGACACCAGTTTTTGGCAGCCCAAGGTGTTGCAAATCAGCGCACTCGAGCGTACCGGGGTCGATGGCTTTTGGGCGGCGGTGAGCGAATTCAACAGCCTGCAAACCGCCAACGGCAAGCGCGACAAACGCCGCCAGCAGCAAAACATGGCGTGGATGTGGCAGCGCATTGAAGCGGGACTCAAGCAGGCTTTTCACCAAGATGCGCGCGTGCAGGCGCTGCTGCCCAGCGTGCTGGCCGATGTGACAGCCGGGCGCATAGCAGCATCGACTGCAGCAAGAAATATGCTTGTAGCCCATATGGGTCAAGCGCAAGCAGCTATTTAATCAATAGCAAAATAACCAATTAGCCAATTCAACGAGGACGAACTATGCAAAGCATCCTGGAACAACTGGAGAAAAAGCGTGCCTTGGCCCGCTTGGGCGGGGGCCAAAAGCGCATCGACGCACAGCACAGCAAAGGCAAGCTCACGGCGCGCGAGCGCATCGAGCTGCTGCTGGACGAAGGCACCTTTGAAGAATGGGATATGTTTGTTGAGCACCGCTGCGCTGACTTTGGGATGCAAGACAACAAAATTCCGGGCGATGGCGTCGTCACCGGCTACGGCACCGTCGAGGGCCGGAAAGTCTTTGTTTTTGCTCAGGATTTTACCGTTTTCGGCGGCTCGCTGTCGGGAGCCTATGCGCAGAAAATCTGCAAGGTGATGGATCTCGCGACCCGCGTGGGAGCTCCCGTCATTGGCTTGAATGACTCGGGCGGCGCGCGCATTCAGGAAGGCGTCGAGAGTCTCGCAGGCTACGCTGAAATCTTCCTACGCAACACCCTGGCTTCGGGCGTTGTGCCTCAAATTTCGCTCATTCTGGGCCCCTGCGCCGGTGGAGCGGTCTACTCCCCCGCCATCACCGACTTCATCGTCATGGCGAAAGACACGTCCTATATGTTCATCACCGGTCCCGATGTGATCAAAACGGTGACGCATGAGGAAGTGTCAAAAGAAGCACTGGGCGGAGCCGTCGCTCACAACCAAAAATCCGGAGTGGCTCACTTTGCTGCCGACAATGAGCAAGCAG
>CAIRYF010000269.1 GCA_903882725.1 uncultured Simplicispira sp. | reverse complement strand
TCTCACCCAGTCAAGTGCGCGCGGTGGCCACACAAACGCTGCGCGAGGCACACAACCGCGCCATTTTTTTGCAGCGCGGCAACGCCATTTTGGGTCACCCCATTGAGGTCGTATCCGGCACCGAAGAAGCGCGCCTAATCTACCAAGGAGTGGCACGGCTGCTGCCGCAATCGAACGAACAGCGCTTAGTAGTCGATATCGGCGGGCGCTCGACCGAGCTGATCTTGGGTCAACAATTTAGCCCGCGTGCCGTCGCCTCGTTCCCTGTGGGTAGCGTGGCTTGGTCAACGCGCTACTTTCCCGATGGGCTGTTTACCAAACAGGCCTTTACCCTTGCAGAAATTGCCGCCAAAGCGGTGCTGGACGAAGCGCTGGCCGTGTACCGCCGCGACACTTGGGAGGTGGCCTACGGATCGTCAGGCACCATCGGAGCCGTGGGTGAGATTTTGGCTGCTGCTGGCCGACCTGCCGGGCGCATCACTCGCGCTGACTTGGACTGGCTGCAAGAGCAGCTGCTGCGCGCCCAAAGCGCTAGCCGCGTGCGCTTAGATGGCCTCAAAGAAGACCGCCGCCCGGTAATTGGCGGCGGCATCAGCGTGTTGCGGGCGGTGTTTGACCTGCTCGACATCAACACCCTGAACGTGGCCCAGGGTGCGCTGCGCCAGGGCGTCCTGTACGACCTGCTCGACCGCGAGCAACCTGAAACCGACCTGCGCAGCACCACCATCCAGGGTTTGATGCAACGTTTTGCCGTCGATAGGACACAAGCCCAGCGCGTTGCGCAAACGGCCTGCACCTTGTGCGGACCACTGACGGCAACACCCAATGAGCCCATCCAACGCCAGCTGGCTTGGGCGGCGCAATTGCACGAATTGGGCTGCAGCATCTCGCACAGCGACTACCACCGCCACGGTGCCTACATCCTAGACCACACCGATGCTGGCGGCTTTGCTGCGCCCGAACTACACCGGCTGGCACAGCTGGTGCTAGGCCATCGGGGCAAACTAAGAAAACTGGACGATGACCTCACAGACGCCACTATGGCAATCCAGCTGCTGTGCCTGCGTCTGGCGGTTATCTTGTGCCACGCCCGCCGCGACCCCGATATGCAGGCCATGTCCTTGGCGCGCGACAAACAGCGCTTTGTACTGACCCTGCGCGAAGGCTGGTCGGGCAGTTATCCCCAGTCAGCCTACCTGCTGCGCGAAGAAGTCACTACGTGGCAAAAAACACCCTGGGATCTAGTACTGCTGGGTGCCTGAAGCTTTATTGGTGGGCACGATACTGCCATAGCGTTGCATCAGTGCATCCTGCACACCAGTGCCCTTGCCCGGCGCGTTGGCACGCACATAGGTGCCATCAACCTGCAAATTCCAAGCATCACGGTCGTCATGCAAATAAGCCACCAAGCATTCATCGATGATGCGTTGGCGCAGTTCGGGGTCGGTTACCGGCCAGGCAACCTCCACACGGCGCAGCATATTGCGGTTCATCCAGTCGGCACTGGACAGGTACAGATCCACCTGCTCGCCGCAGCGAAAATAAAACACGCGTGAATGCTCTAAAAAGCGGCCAATGACAGAGCGCACGCGGATGTTGTCAGTCAGCCCCGGCAGCTGCGCGGGCAAGATGCAGGCACCGCGCACGATCAGGTCAATCTGCGCTCCGCGCTGCCCCGCCAATACCAGCGCACGCACCAGCGTCTCATCTGTCAGAGAGTTCATCTTGGCGACAATGCGCCCGCCCCGCCCTTGGCTGGCCGCCAAGCCCACCGCCTCTATCTTCTCCAGCGTGCGCCGATGCAGATAAAACGGCGCCACCAACAGCCGGCGCATCCGTGGCAGGCGGTTTTGACTGGCCAAATGGTTGAACACGTGATCCATCTCGGCAGTGGTTTTTTCATCTGCCGTCAGGTAGCTCAGGTCGGTATACAGCTTGGCGGTGCGAGGGTTGTAGTTGCCCGTAGACAAGTGCCCATAACGGCGCAGAGTACGACCCTCGCGCCGCGTTACCAACAGCATCTTGGCATGGGTTTTCAAGCCCACCACACCGTACACCACCTGTGCGCCCACCGACTCCAGCGCTTCGGCCCAGTTGATGTTGGCCTCTTCGTCAAAACGCGCCTTCAGCTCGACCACGGCCATCACTTCCTTGCCTCGGCGCACCGCCTCGCGCAGCAGCTCCATCATTTGAGGATCAGAGCCAGTGCGATAAATTGTCTGTTTGATGGCCACTACCTGCGGGTCGTATACGGCCTCACGCAAAAACGCCAGCACCCCATCAAAGCTTTCAAATGGCTGGTGGATCAGGATGTCGCGCTGGCCCAACTCGGCCATGATGGAAGCCGTGCCCCGCAAACGCTGGGGTGGCGCGGCCTGCCAGAGCGGAAACAGCAAATGGGGCTTGTTCACCAGATCAATCAGCTGCGCCAGCCGCCCCAAATTGACAGGGCCATGCACCCGAAAGAGCGCGCCCTCTGGCAGATCGAACTGGCGCAGCAGCAGGTCTGACAACAGGTGCGAGCACCCAGCCGACACTTCCAGCCGCACCGCATCGCCAAAATTTCGCTGCTGCAAGCCTTGGCGCAGCACCGTGCGCAAACTGCGCACGTCTTCTTCGTCCACCGCCAAGTCAGAATGGCGAGTCACACGAAATTGTGAAAATTCAACCACTTGGCGCCCAACAAACAACTGAACTAGGTGCGCCCGCACGATGCTAGAGAGAGTCACAAAATGCGACTCTTTAGGCGTCAAGGGGCTGGGCAGACGGATAAGGCGCGGCAAAACCCTGGGCACACGCACGATGGCAATTTCGTTTTCGCGCCCAAAGGCGTCCTGCCCCTTGAGCCGAACAATAAAATTCAATGTCTTATTGGCCACTTGCGGAAACGGGTGCGCAGGATCGAGCCCCACCGGCACCAGCAGCGGGCGCACCTCACGCTGAAAATAGCCATGCACCCAGCGCTGCTGCGCTGCATTGCGCGCCCCCTGCGAGATGATGCGGATGCCTTGCGCGGCAAAAGCGGGCACCAGTGCATCGTTGTACAAAGCATATTGACGCGCGACCAAGGCATGGGCCTTGGTCGATAAGGCGTCAAACGAGGCGACGGTATAAGTGCCCTTGTGATCGTTGTTGCGCGCCGCAACAACGTGTGGTGCGGCGCGCACCTCAAAAAATTCATCTAGGTTAGAAGACACGATGCACAGGTAGCGCAAGCGCTCCAGCAATGGCACATCGGAGCGCACAGCCCAATCAAATACACGCTCGTTAAAAGCCAAAATACTGTGATCGCGGTCTAGCAATGGCAGCGCCAGCGATCGGTGTGGTTTAGAGATCATTGTCACCGGCTGCACATCGGCCACAGCAGTCGATTTTGGGCTTTGCTGCTGTTTGCCATCGTCCCCTAACACCAAGGGCACAGGGGGTGACAGCGTCACCTGATTTTCAGAGAAAAAATGGGGCATTGGCGCACTCAATCACATGGACAAAATTGCCTCAGTATTGGGGGTAAAGATGTCAATTTCGTGACGCAGCGCATCAAACGAAAAATACGCTACCCCCATCTGGCTTGGCAAGTTAAAGCAAGTCGTTTTGCCCGCGCCATTGGGGCCAATCAACGCATGGATGGAGCCCCGGCGCAGGATGAAGTCGCTCATTGCGCCTAAGCTGCTCTGTAGGAATGAAAACAAAGCGTCTAAATTAGACGCTGCGCAGATGCTTATGCGTAAACGCCAAGCACCGCAGCGCCT
>CAIRYF010000268.1 GCA_903882725.1 uncultured Simplicispira sp. | reverse complement strand
GTTTGCGCGTGGCCTACAACGACAAAGAAGCGTTTGACGGTTTTGCTGCCTGCCAAAACGAAGCGCGTAACAGCTTTGGCGACGACCGCATCTTTATCGAAAAATTTGTGCAAGAGCCGCGCCACATTGAAATACAAGTGGTCGGCGACAGCCAAGGCAATGTGATTTACCTCAACGAGCGCGAGTGCTCGATCCAGCGCCGCCACCAAAAGGTGATTGAAGAGGCACCCTCGCCCTTCATCTCTGACGCCACGCGCAAAGCCATGGGCGAGCAAGCGGTGCAACTGGCCAAAGCCGTCAAGTACCAAAGCGCTGGCACGGTGGAGTTTGTCGTTGGCATAGACCAAGATTTTTACTTCTTGGAAATGAACACCCGCTTGCAAGTGGAACACCCGGTGACTGAGTGCATCACCGGCCTCGATTTGGTCGAACTGATGATCCGCGTCGCCGCCGGCGAGCCGCTGCCGCTGACGCAAGCCCAAGTCAAGCGCGAAGGCTGGGCCATTGAGTGCCGCATCAACGCCGAAGACCCGTTTCGCAGCTTCTTGCCATCGACGGGCCGCTTGGTGCGTTTTCAGCCGCCCGAAGAGTCAATGTTCCAAGCCGACCCCAGCAAAAAATACGGTGTGCGCGTCGATACCGGCGTGTACGAGGGCGGTGAGATTCCGATGCACTACGACTCGATGATCGCCAAGCTCATCGTCCACGGCACTGACAGAAGCGATGCCATCACCAAGATGCGTGCGGCGCTCAACGGCTTTGTCATTCGCGGCATCAGCAGCAACATTCCGTTCCAAGCGGCGCTGCTGGCACATCCAAAGTTTGTCTCGGGCCAGTTCAACACCGGTTTTATTGCCGAGAACTACGCGCACGGCTTCTCTGCCGAAGACGTGCCGCACGAAGACCCGTTGTTCATGGTGGCGCTGGCCGCTTATATGAACCGCCGCTACCGCGCCCGCGCTTCGCGCATCAGCGGCCAGTTGTCGGGCCACGAGGTGCGTGTGGGCGAGCAATATGTCGTCGTCACGCTCGGCCACGAGGGCCAGAACACGCCGCACGAAGTCTCGGTGACCGACTTTGCTGTCGAAGGCGCATTGCTGTCGAGCTCGGTGTTTGTCGACGGCAAGTGCTACCAAATCAGCAGCACTGCCACCTTGGGGCAAATTCGCGTGCAGGGCCAGTGCAACGGCATGGGCTTTACCGCGCAAATTGAGCGCGGTGCCAACAAAAACCCGCTGGCGCTGCGCATTGCGCACAACGGCACGCAAATCGAAACCATGGTGCTGTCGCCACTGGGCGCGCGCCTGTACCAGCTGATGCCTTACAAGGCACCGCCAGACCTGTCCAAATTCTTGCTCTCGCCCATGCCCGGCCTGCTGGTCGATGTGGCGGTGCAAGAGGGCCAAACGGTGCAAGCAGGCGAAAAGCTGGCGGTGATTGAAGCCATGAAAATGGAAAACGTGCTGTTTGCCTCGCAAAATGGCGTGGTCGGCAAAATCGTCGCCAACAAGGGCGAGTCGCTG
>CAIRYF010000267.1 GCA_903882725.1 uncultured Simplicispira sp. | reverse complement strand
TGCAGGCGCAGCGCCTGTTCCGGCGAAGCGTTGAGTGAGATGCGCAGCATGGAAGTCATAACGGTGCGCAGTGTAGCAGTCTCCTATATGAAGTTCATATAGGAGACATAAAAAACAGCAAAAAAACCACAATGAGGTGCCAGAGTAGCGAAATACGCCTGCGTCGTGCCGATTCAGAAAGTCCTAAAAAAAATATATTTCTTTGTTAATTTTTGTGAAGAATCAACGATTTCTTTTAGGATGTGGTGGATAAATTGATCACATGACGAGGCTGCGCTCACCGCCTTGGCTTGAACTGAGAGACATTAAAAAATGCGCACTACATTGGGTAAATTATTACGTTCGGGCGCATTGGCGCTTTCATTGGGCGTGGTGCCGTTGGTGCCTGCATGGGCACAAATGGTGTTGCATATGCCCACTGCTGCCCAGTCTGCGGCACCGCAGCAGCGGGCTTTGGGATTGGCTGTGGGCGAAGCCCTGCGGCTAGAAAATATGAGCCTAGATGAGAGCAGCCGCAGCACCGCTACGGCTCAATTGCGCCGCGTTGCCGTGACCAGCGCGCAAACCCGCTTCATTGAGCATACGGGCGATCAAGTCCGTGACATTGCGCTACCTGCACGCGCGCATTTCAGTGGACAGCTGGTGGGCGAGCCTGACAGCTCGGTGTTTGTCTCCATTGACAGCAACGGCGCTGTGCGCTCGATCATCGACCGTGGTGGCGAAGTATTTGTCAGCGAAATCAGCCCCGGGTCAGCTCAACGTCCGGCATTGGCCGCGTCGCGCCGAATTGACCAAAAAGATGATTTCTCTGGGCGCGCTTTCTCTTGCGGTGTGACACCAAAGTTCATTGAAGAAAACCGCCCGCCTGTCACGCCCGCCTTTATTGCCCTGCGCCAAGCGCTCAGGAATGCCACGCCGCGCACGGCAAAGTCCTATGCTCGCGCGTCCAGCGCCCAGCGCCGCGCTGACATTATTATTGAGACCGATTACGAGCTGTTTCAGCTTTTGGGCGGTTCAAGCCAGTTGTCAGCCTACGTCACAGACCTTTTTGGCTACATCAATGCCCGCTACCAAAGCGAAGTCGGTACCCGTCTAAATCTGACGCAAGTCAATATTTATACAACATCAGCTGACCCTTGGACACGCACCAGTTCGAATGACCAACTGCACGATTTGCAGGCGTACTGGAGCACGGCGTCCCGCTTGGCGCAGGCGCGCCACCATGTGCATATGTTGAGTGGTAAAGATGGCGGCGGAGGTGTTGCCTATGTGGATACGCTGTATGAGCCTTCCTATGGCTATGGTGTTAGCACTGGTATTGAAGGCAGTTTTTCTGCCGCCAACCCGCAAATTGTTTGGGATGGTTTGGTGGTAGCGCATGAAATAGGCCACGCATTTGGCAGTTCCCATACGCATGAGTTTGACGACCCTTACCTAGGTTCGGCACAGGGCGGGGCCATTGACTGCTGCTACGCTGACAGCACCGGATCGCAATGTGCGGTGCGCAACGGCGGGGCGGGACGCAATGGCGCGTTGCCCGGCATTGGCTCTCTGACCGGCGGCGCTCCTGGGCAGCGCACCGGCACCATCATGAGCTACTGCTACACGATGCTCCCTGGCATGAGCAATGTCAGTTTCAATTTTGGTACCAACCACCCTTATGGTGTCTACCCTGAGCGTGTGGCGGATGTGCTGCGTGCTTCTTCGCAGAGTTATCTGCCGATGGATGACACAGCTCCGTCGGCGAGCTACACACTCTCCGTGGCGCGCAGCGGCACTGGTAGCGGCAGTGTGAGCAGTTCGCCCAGCGGCATCTTGTGCGGCAGTGATTGCAGTGAAACTTATACCGCTGGTACGACAGTAACCCTTACCGCAACACCTGCGACGGGCAGTACTTTTACTGGCTGGAGTGGCGCTTGCAGTGGCACCGGGAGCACTTGCTATGTCAGCATTGACAGTGCAAGCGATGTCGGCGCAGCATTTACGTTGGCAACGACCTCGCGCGTGGTGACCGTGTCCAAAAGCGGCTATGGCAGTGGCGCTATCAGTAGCAGTCCTGTGGGGTTAAGCTGTGCTGCCGTGGGTTGTACGCTGGCTTCAGCAAGCTTCCCATCGACCACCGCAATTACGCTCACGGCCACTGCATCGACAGGCAGCACTTTTGGCGGCTGGAGTGGCGCTTGCAGTGGTGTATCTAGCTCTTGCGCTTTGACCGCTGGCACATCTGCATTGAGTGCGGTAGCTGCTTTCAACCTCAGTTCGGGCGGCGGCGGTACGCTGACCGATCCGGCGTTGTTTGTGACTCAGCAGTATTACGATTTGTTCAACCGCAGTCCGGATAGCGCTAGTCTGAGCTACTGGGTCGGCCAACTTCAAGTGGGTGCTGTCAGTCGCGCCCAGCTTATTGAGAGTTTCATGGCGCAAGCTCAATTTAGTGGCCGCTACGGCCCGTTGGTGCGCCTCTACACCGCCTACTTTCGCCGGGTGCCTGACTATGGTGGCTTGATGTACTGGTATGGCCAGATGTTCCCTGACAACGGCAGCAGCGGCCTTGTACTCAACCATGTGTCAGATTCGTTTGCCCAATCTCCTGAGTTCATTTCGACCTATGGCAGTTTGAGTAACTTGGCATTTGTCGAACTTGTTTACCAAAACGTGCTGGGCCGTGCCGCTGAACCTGGGGGGCGCGATTATTGGCTTGGGCGTGTCAATGCCGGGCTGATTCGGGGCGAGATGATGATTGGTTTTTCCGAATCGACTGAAAACGTCAGCAACAATCAATACGCCAACAGCATCACCATGGCTTACGCCGGTATGTTGCGCCGCGCGCCTAGCGCAACGGAGTATGCCACTTGGCTCGCTGACTTAAAGGCTGGGCGGGCCAGCCTGAGTTCGTTGATTGACACTTTGCTCAGTTCTGCTGAATACGCACGCCGGTTCCCATAAAACCAGATATGGATAGCAAGCCCCTTTTGCAGCCAAGGCTGTGGAAGGGGCTTTTTTGTTGGCTACAGCCCATAAGATGTCACAATTTTTTTGATCCACTTCACTACTTCTTCGAGACGACATATGACACAGCAATTTCTGGAAATGCCCAATGAACAAGGCTACTTTGGCGAGTACGGCGGCCAAATTATTCCGCCCGAACTCAATGCCGT
>CAIRYF010000266.1 GCA_903882725.1 uncultured Simplicispira sp. | reverse complement strand
CGCAGCCAATTCCAGCGTGCTGGCAACTTCAGCGGGCGGCTGCGCAATGATGGCCAAATCGGCCCGGGTTTGCGCTAAATCAGCCAGCGTGCCACTGGCACGGGTGCTCAAAAACTGAATGGTGCCTTTGAATTGTTGAGCACGCAAAGTCTCGTGCAGCATTGCCGCTTGGGGCGTTTGCGTGGACGGGTCATCGTGTTCGCCAGCGAAGACGACGATGGATTGCGGGGTAAAAAGTGGTGTGAGGTAATGTTTATCCATGGTGTTTCCAAGGTGGTTCAATCCGGGCTGCGTGCGGTGCTTTGGGCAGCCAGTAACTGGTGTTGCATTGGCCGTTAATGGGCACGAAATGGCAAGTCATAGTGCATTTACATACCGCACTGTAGCCAGTCTTGGTGTGTGCAGACAAACTTCCACCAATTTTTGCACTGCAATGGGTAGCTGCCGGTGCGCAGTGTTAGAAGCGCTGTGCGTCCAGACCTTCTAGGCTGATGTCGGCAGTGCGTCCGGCGATGGTATCGGCCAGGGCGCGTGCGCTGCCGCAGGCCAAAGCCCAACCGCTGGCACCGTGCCCTAGGTTCAGCCACAGCCCGGGCAAACCGCTTGCTCCCACTACGGGCGGGCCGTCTGGCAGTGAAGGCCGGGCACCGCGCCACTCCTGCACGCTGCCTGAAAGCTGGGTGCCGCCCGGAAACCAGTCGTTTAAAACCTGGTACAGCAAGCGCAAGGTGCTGGGGTGCGCAGTGCTACTGCTGCGGCCCAATTCGGCACCACCCGAGACACGCACGCGTCGCCCCAATCGCGTGATACTGACTTGGTGGCGTGCATCCACGACAGCGCTCAACGGCGCGTGCAGCGCTTCACGCAGCGGCGCACTGATGGAATAACCGTGAAGCGCCACCAACGGCAGGCGCAGTCCCATTGGTTGCAACAACGCTGCCGAGGCCACCCCAGCGCACAACACCACGGCATCAAAACGCTGCGCTTGTGCTTGGCCGCTGATCTGCACACTGGCTGGCGTGTGACCAAGGCGCGCAACAGTGGTATTGAAGTGAAATTGCGCTCCCAGTTGTTGCGCTGCTTGGCGCAGCAACAGTGCAAATTGGCGGCAGTTACCGGCTTCGCCGCTGGGTATATGCAAAGCGCCAACCAGGGGCGTGGCAGTTGACAGCCCGGGCTCAATGCTGCGTGCAGTGGCAGCGTCAATTTCAATCGCCAGCGTGCCTGCATCGCGCAGCGTTTGCACGGAGGGACGCAAGGCGATGGCATCGGCGGGGCTGCGCAGCAGCAGCAACACGCCGTTGCTGCGCTCAAACTGCAGATCGAGCGTGTGGGCCAAGGCTTGCAAGTGCTGGTGGCTATAGCGCGCCAGCCGCTCCAGCGCCACCAAGGGCGGCTGAGGCACGTGGCTGCGGGCGTAGACGCGCGAGGCCCGGCGCCAGCGGCGCAGCCACGCCAAGTCGGTAGCGGTAAGCGCGCGCCCGAGGCGCAACGTTGCTTGGCGACCCCACACCGACAGCGCTTGCGACGCTCCTGGTGCAGCCCAAGGCACCAGCGGGCCAGGACAGAGCAGGCCGCCAGTGGCAAAACTGGCTTCTTCGGCAGCGGCACTGCGCTGCTCAAAGACGGTCACACTGTGCCCGTCACAGGCCAACTCGTAGGCAGTGGTGACGCCGACAATGCCGG
>CAIRYF010000265.1 GCA_903882725.1 uncultured Simplicispira sp. | reverse complement strand
GACTTATTGAGTGCCGTGGCGTGGCGCGTCTGAAAACCGGGCGTATCAACAAACACAAACTGCGTCTGCTCGATGGTACGGATGCCGGTGATGCGGTGGCGCGTGGTCTGCGCTTTGCGCGAGGTGATGCTGATTTTTTGTCCGACCAAGGCGTTGAGCAGCGTCGATTTGCCCACGTTGGGCTTGCCAACAATGGCAATCACGCCGCAGCGCTGCGGGCCAGCGGCGACAGCATCTACAGCATCTACGGCATCGACAGCGGATTCAGTCGATTCCGCCGCTTTAGCTGCTTTGGCCGCAGAGGCGGCCAGCATCAATTCAAGGTCTTTTTGGGTCTGAGCGCTTATGGGGTCTGCGCTTACAGCTACTTTTTTAGTAGCATCGTTCATAATTTTTTTGCTTTCAAGGTGGCCAACATGGCAGCGGCTGCGGCTTGTTCGCCAGCGCGGCGCGAGGCACCGCTGCCGCGCTCGGTAAGCGCTAATTCAGGGATAAGGCATTCGACGTCAAACGTCTGGCGGTGGGCTGCGCCGTCGGTGGCCACCACGCGGTAGCTGGGCAGCTTCATTTTGCGGCCCTGTAGCCACTCTTGCAGGGCGGTTTTGGCGTCTTTGTCGGCGGCTTGCATTTGCGGGTTGATTTCTACCGCGGCAAATAAGCGGTGTACCAGCGCCTCGGCCGGGCCGTAGCCCGCATCGAGGTAGACCGCGCCAATCAAGGCCTCGACCGCATCGGCCAAGATAGACGGGCGCTGGTGCCCGCCCGAGCGCGCTTCACCCTCGCCCAAACGCAGCACCAGCGCCACTTGCAGGCCCAGTGCCAATTGGTGCAGCGTTTCTTGCTTGACCATGTTGGCGCGCACGCGCGACAAATCGCCTTCGGGCTGGGCGCTCAGGCGCTGGTACAACAGACTGGCGACCGCTAGGCTTAAAACAGAGTCGCCCAAAAACTCCAAGCGCTCATTGTGGTCGGCGCTGAAGCTGCGGTGCGTCACAGCACGCTGTAACAGGCCGGGGTCAGAAAACTGGTGCTGCAGACGCAACTGCAGAGCAAGAAGATCGGGATGCACTTATTTGGTCTGCGCTTGAAAGCGATACACCAGGTAAGCCGGGCCTGCCAGGGGAATTTCACGCGAATACTTGAATGACGCCACAATTTTGTCGCCATCCTTGGTAATGTCCAAGTCTTGCCCTTTGATGGAAGAAATATTGTCCACAGCGGCTGCGCGGTCAAAAGCAGCACGCACCTCGGATACCGTCGTGCCTTCGTGCGTGGCTTTGGTTGCAGCCTTTTGGGCAGCGCTGTATTCCAAAAATATCGGCACCGATTGCCCACCAATCGCAAATGCAGCGACTATAAACAAAATAATAAAAATCAGGCTAACAAAAGACAGACCGCGCTGGCGCGAGCGGACAACGGTGTGGTGCATATTTATCTTCTCCATAAATGGTTTTCAAAATGGCAATGGTTCAATGGAAAGATCCGATGCGCTTGAGATTACCAAAATTCATCCAGACAAAAAAGGCTTTGCCAACAATATTGGCCTCAGGCACAAAACCCCAATAACGTGAATCAAGCGAATTATCGCGGTTATCACCCATCAAGAAATAATGCCCTGGCGGTACTTTACAGACCACACCTTCAACGCTGTAGAGACAATTTTCGCGGTGCGCAAAATCACTCACGCCCTGCACAAAAGCGGGCGCGTCGGGGTTGATCAGCAAGCGGTGCGGCTTGCCATCCGTCTGCGCACTGATCTGCTCTTGAAATTGCTTGGCATAGCGCAGCGTGCTTTCATCAAAAAAATCGGGCACTGCTTGGGTTGGCACCGGTGTGCCGTTGATGGTCAAGCGTTTGTTCAAATAAGCCACTTCGTCGCCGGGCAGCCCGACCACGCGCTTGATGTAATCCAGGCTAGGCTGGGGCGGGTAGCGAAATACCATCACGTCACCACGCGCCGGTGGCGTGCCGTCAGTGATTTTGGTTTGCAACACCGGCAAGCGCAGGCCGTAGGTAAATTTATTCACCAAAATTAAATCGCCAACCCACAGCGTCGGGATCATCGAACCAGAGGGAATTTTGAATGGCTCAAACAAAAAAGAGCGCAACACAAACACCACGGCAATCACTGGAAACAACCCCGCCGTCCAGTCCAGCCACCACGGCTGCATCAGAATGCGGCCTTGCGCCTCTTGCACATCGACATCGACCTTGGCAATGCCCATGCGGTCAAGTTCGGCACG
>CAIRYF010000264.1 GCA_903882725.1 uncultured Simplicispira sp. | reverse complement strand
TTCAATGATCTGGTCAGGCGTTTTGTCAAACGTTTTGGCAAAGGCCGCATTGACATAGCTGTAGCGGCCATCGGGGTAGAAGCTAAAAATCGAGTCGCTTGAGTCGTCCAGCAGCACGCGGAATTTTTCCTCGCTGGCGCGCAGGGCTTGCAACCGTTTACGCTCCAATTCCAGCGCCTGATAGGGCCGCTGCACGCCGGCGACAAAAATCGCCCGATACACCATGACGTAGGCGATGGCCTTGTAAACATGGCCCAGCAGGTTGTGCAGATCGGTCACATCGGCATACTGCGTGAAAAACATTTCCGCCAACCCTTGCACCCAGGCCGCGGCGGCCAGCCATTGCAGATCGTCATTGCGCACGCGTCGGCTTTTCAAAAACAAAAAAATCGCCGCTGTGCCATACACCAGCGCGAGCAGGACTTCTGCACCGATCTTGAAGGGCGTTAGGCCCTGCCCAGGGATAAAAGTGCGCGGCAGCCAGTCGCCATGGCCCAGTCCCAGCCACCAAATCGCCGCTGCAATGCCGATGGCCACGACGGTCGCCCCCTGGTAAGCCAAGACCGACCAGCGCGCAGTCGGCAGCAGGGCCACCCCCAATAACACGGCCGCAGCCACATAACGCGCCGCCAGCCAGAAGTTGATGGCCTTCTCAGGCCCGCTGGGGGTCACCAAGTCGGGCATGCCCGCATAGGACAGGATGTGCGCAAAATCGATCAGCCCAACCGTCAAAAAACCAGCCCCCATCCACATGATGTTGCCGTTGTTGGGCTCGCTGCGCAGATTCCAGGCCAGCGAAAAAATCATCCCCGATACCGCCAAGGCAGCAAACTCCAACGCCGTGTGCAGCGGCAGGTAGTTGATGTGCGAGGTAAAGAACCGACCCCCCGGCAACATGGAGCCAAACACCAGCACCAGAGTGAGGGCGGCGACCCAAATGGCTGGGGGCGACAATTGGGCCAGCCCCGAGCGGGACGATTGCGGCGTAATCAGATCGGGTTGGCTCATGTTTTGCTATTATTTTGGTAGCTGCTTGCGCACATTCTACGGGGGCTAGAGGCCTAAATGACCATTAATCGCAGTGGTGGCGGCGGCAAACTCACCCGCCAGCCCAGCCGCCAGTGCGCTGCATGTGGCGACCTCCCCGGCACGCCCGGCAGTCTCCAGACTTTGGCACAGCTCACCCAGGGCCAAGGCCCCCACGCTGCGGGCAGAGCTTTTGAGGGTGTGGGCCACACTGGCCAGGGTGTCGCTGTCGCTGGCGGCGGCCGCAGCGGTGATCTCTGCGACCTGCTTGTGGGCGTTGGCAAGGAACTTCTCCAGCAAGCGCCGATGCATGGCCGGGTTGTCGCCCACCAGCTCGGTCAGGGTGGCGGGGTTCCAGACCGGCAAGGCACCGTCGTCCACCGCGCCGATCTCTTCCACAAGCTCCTGCTCAGGACTTAAGGGCAGCCACTTCTCCAGCTTGCTGCGCAGCTCGTGCATGCGCAGCGGCTTGCTTAAGTAGTCGTCCATGCCGCGCTCATGGCAGCGCTGCGCTTCGCCCTGCATGGCGTTGGCG
>CAIRYF010000263.1 GCA_903882725.1 uncultured Simplicispira sp. | reverse complement strand
ACACCACGCCGTGGTAGCTGACATCGGGCTCGTTCAAGCGCTTGAAGCGCTCTTTGTGCTCGGCCCACGGGAATTTGCCACTGTCAACAATGATGCCGCCCAGGCTGTTGCCATGGCCGTTCATGTACTTGGTCAGCGCGTGGACGACGATGTCAGCGCCGTGCTCGATGGGGCGGCACAGGTAGGGGCTGGGCACGGTGTTATCGACGATCAACGGCACGCCAGCATCGTGCGCCACTTGGGCCAGCGCGGCGATATCGGTGACGTTGCCCAGCGGGTTGCCGATGGATTCGCAGAACACCGCCTTGGTGCGCGCGTCGATCAGCGCGGCAAAGCTTTCGGGCTGGCGCGGGTCGGCAAAGCGCACTTCGATGCCTTGCTGCGGAAAGGTGTGGGCAAACAGGTTGTAAGTACCGCCGTACAGCGTGCTGGCCGAGACGATGTTGTCGCCGGTCTCGGCAATGGTCTGAATGGCTGCCGTAATCGCCGCCATGCCCGAGGCCATTGCCACCGCCGCAATGCCACCTTCCAGCGCCGCGACACGCTGCTCCAGCACATCATTGGTCGGGTTGGTGATGCGGGTGTAGATGTTGCCCGCCACCTTCAGGTCAAACAGGTCGGCACCGTGTTGGGCGCTGTCAAAGGCGTAGGCCGTCGTTTGGTACAGCGGCACGGCGGCAGATTTGGTGGTGGGTTCGGGCTTGTAGCCAGCATGGACGGCAAGGGTTTCGATGCGCATGGGTCTCCTCTGGGGGTGTGAAAAACAATATGCCAGCGCCTGCTGGCAATATCGACTATTGTCGCCAGCTCTGGGCGCAGCGCCAAACAAGCTTTGGCTATGTGCTTATGGGATGTTGTACACAGACACCCAAGCCGTGCAAGATGACAGCGGCACGGTGGTGGGTGGTTTTATACCGAAATATGTCTATAGCCCTTGGACTTGAAACCGCCCAATATCCGTGGGCGCAAGCAGCTATCATTTTTATATTGGGCGGAATGCTGTTGGCGCTGTATGTAGCGCAGTGGGGCTGTGCTTTGGCGGCGTTGATTGAATGCTTGAGCGCTTGTGTGAACGCTGCTTGGTGCAGCCAAGTGCCAAGCAGCGGGCTATTCGCGCCAGTGCTCTGCCACCCACGTGGCTGGCTTAATAAAACGAAAGCGGCGATTGCGCCGTCCGGCCAGTGCGTCAGGCGGGTTGCATTCCCCATGAAAAATCACGATGCGCGCGCCGGCAGGCACAAACGGGGCTGTCCAATAGTTGCTCGGCCAGCGCGGAATGCCGTCATATTTGAAACTGGGGCACCACGCCTTGGGCCAGTAGGCCAGCTTGCCTTGCCGGTGCAAAAAGTCCGACAAGTAGGCTTGTTCGTTGCGAAATTTATGCCGAATTTCGTCAAAATGACCACGAAAATACGCCAGCACATCCGGGTGCGCGCCCAACTCAAAGCGATACACCGACGAGTTGCCAGTGATGCGCCAAGGCCGTTTGTAATCGTGAATGATCAAAAATTCACCCGGATGGGTAAAAAAATCATCCAAACTGCCGGTGATCACCACGTCCACATCCAAAAACAAGGCGGTGCCGCGCAGGCCATACAAATCAGCACTGAAGCTGGCCAGCTTATTCCAGCCGCGCTCGGGAATGCCAGCGGGCAAGTCCAGTGGCGGAATCGGCAGGCACTGCACTTCGCTGCGAATGCCGCTGCTGTCGTCAGTCAGGCAAACCAAGTTGAAGTCGCCGCTCAGGTGGCGGCGCACCATGGCGTAGAGGCGATTGACGTATTCAGAGCCGTATTTGCGACCCCATTTCATGCAGATCACGTGGCGCTGCGCCGCTGCGGTAGCTGTTGCGCCCATCGCTTTATTGGGCTCGTTTTTTGATCGAAGTTTGCTTGGGCTTGGCACGCTTGATTTGGCCACCCGAGGTGAGGCGCTGGTTGCCTAGCACGCGCAAGGTCTTGATTTCAGGACGCTGGCCACCGCGCTTGCTGTACTTCATTACCTTGACGTCTTTGGGGCCAGCCATGCGGTCTTCGTTGACGGCGCGTTCTTTTTCTGGTTGCGCACGCCACAGCACCAGCAGTTTGCCGATGTGCTGGATGGGCGCAGCGTTTAACTCAGCGGCCAGTTCTTGGTACATCAGCTCGCGCGCAGCGCGGTCGTCGTTAAAGACGCGCACCTTGATCAGGCCGTGGGCGTTGAGTGCGGCGTCAATTTCTTTGCGCACGTTAGGCGTGATGCCGTCGCCTCCTACCATGACGACAGGGTCAAGGTGGTGGGCTTGGGCGCGTTGTTCCCGGCGCTCGGCCGGAGTCAGTTCAATTTGAGGCATGGGCCGTATTATCGAGGCAGGATGAAAGAAATATGAAAGTCAAAACCCAAAGCAAAAAAGTCAACAAGGCTTGGCTCAATGACCATGTCAACGATACCTATGTCAAATT
>CAIRYF010000262.1 GCA_903882725.1 uncultured Simplicispira sp. | reverse complement strand
GCACAAAACAAGGAGCTCGTCGTTGGCTCCAGTGCCACCTACCGGCCTTTCGCCTACGAAAACCCAAACAAGGAGATCGTGGGCTATGACGTGGACATCATCAAAGCTGTGGCGCAAAAGGCGGGTTTACAGATCAAAATCGTCAACACGCCCTGGTCGGGCATCTTTGCGGCCCTGAACAATGGCGATGTCGACCTGGTGATTTCAGGCGTGACCATCAACGACAAGCGGAAACAGTCCTACGACTTCACAAGCCCCTACTTTGAGGCGCGCCAGTTGATTGCCGTCAACCAAAGCAGTACCGCCAAGGGCTTGAAAGACCTTGCCGGCAAGAAGATCGGCGTCGTCAACGGCAGCACGGCAGACGACACTGCCTCCCGCGAATTCGGCAAGACCAACCCGGATATCCGGCGCTTCGAGAGCACCCCCGTGGTGATTGCCGAGCTCGCCAACGGAGGCCTGGATGCGGCCATCGGGGACAACGGCGTGATTGCCTTCCGTGCGCAAGAACACAAACAACTCAAAACCGTCAATGACCCCAGCTTTCCCAAAGAATTTTTTGGCATTGTGGTGAAGCAGGGCAACAAAGCCCTGCTGGACAAGCTCAATGCAGGTCTGGCTGGTGTCAAGGCCGACGGCAGCTACGGTCAAATCTACAAAAAGTGGTTCCAGGCCGAAGCCCCAGCGCTGCCCAACAACTGATAGGCCACAGGGCCTGAGCACATGGAGCCGGTTCTCTGGTTTGGCTGGTTCCGCGCTGACATCATCGCCGAGTATGCGGTGCTGTTCTGGCGCGGGCTGCTGACGACTGTGGGCGTCACGGTGATCTGCATCGGGCAGGGCACGGCGCTGGGCCTGCTGATTGGCATGGCTCGGCTGGCTGAGGCGCGCCACGCGCCGGCTCGGCAGTTATGCCAGTACGCCTTGCGCTGGCCGGCGACCATTTATGTCAGTTTTTTCCGCGGTACGCCCCTGTTTGTGCAAATCCTGCTGATGCACTTTGCGCTGTTGCCGGTCTTCATCAACCCGTCAGACGGTCTTTTGATCTCGGGCGATACGGCACGCCACCTCAAGCAAAACTACGGCGCCTTGCTGTCGGGGGTGCTGGCGCTCACCTTGAATGCCGGCGCCTATATTTCAGAGGTGTTCCGGGCAGGTATCCAGTCCATTGACCGGGGTCAGGTCGAGGCCTCGCGCTCGCTGGGTCTGAGCTTTCCGCGCACCATGTACCACGTGGTGCTGCCCCAAGCCTTTCGACGCATGCTCCCGCCCTTGGGAAACAACGCCATCTCCCTGCTCAAAGATTCTTCTCTGATCTCCGCGATTGGTCTGGCCGAGCTGGCCTACGCCGCGCGCACCGTGGCGGGGGCCTATTCACGGTATTGGGAGCCCTATCTCACCATCTCGCTGATGTACTGGTTCTTGACCCTGGGGCTGGCATGGCTGGTCAAAAAGCTGGAGGACCGCTATGGACGAGGCGATACGCGTTGAGGGTCTGACGAAGCAGTTCGGCGCATTGCCGGTGCTTCGGGGCATCGATTGCGTGGTCCAGGCCTCCGAGGTGGTTTGCGTGATCGGGCCTTCGGGCTCGGGCAAGAGCACTTTTCTTCGCTGCCTCAATGGGCTCGAAGACGCAAGCGGGGGCCAGGTGCTGGTGCATGGCCTGGCGGTACATGCCCCTCAGACCGACATCAATGCGCTTCGCGCCGACATCGGTATGGTGTTCCAGCGTTTCAATCTGTTTCCACACCGCACAGTGCTGCAGAACATCACTTTGGCACCCTCCAAGGTACGGGGACTGACGGTAGAGCAAGCACAGAGCCGCGCGCGGAGCTTGCTCGCCAAGGTCGGAATGATGGACAAGATCAACGCCTACCCCAACCAGTTGTCGGGCGGGCAGCAGCAGCGCGTGGCGATTGCGCGCGCACTGGCCATGCAACCGCGCATCATGCTGTTCGATGAGCCTACGTCCGCGCTGGACCCAGAGATGGTCGG
>CAIRYF010000261.1 GCA_903882725.1 uncultured Simplicispira sp. | reverse complement strand
CGACTAAGCCCTGCGGGCCCGTTGCTGCGCGCCCCCGGTCTGTCATCACCACGACAGGCCGGGGGCGTTTTTTATGGGCCGTTCTTTTTTGTTTTTCAATTTTTCGCTCCCTTTCGCCCTGCCCATGTTTTTTTCGTCTGTTCTCTGGTTGCTGTTGCTGACGGCGGTGTTTTGGGCCGTCGGCGCGTACTACCGTTTGAACCGTTTGCGCTTGGCTTTTTTGCAGGCGTTTGCCGGTTTGGATGCCCATTTGGCGCGTGCGTTGGCCTGGATGGAAGAGTACGAAGCGGCGCAGGCTGGCGCTGGTGCGCCGGTCGTACCGGCTCGCGATGCCTTGCGGCAGGCAGTAGCGCAGTGCGCTGACGCCTTGGCCCGTGCCCGGGTGCAGCCCTTGCACGCCGCAGCGGTGGCAACAGTGGCAGCGTTGCAGCAGTCTTTGCTGGTGTTGGATGCCGCTTGGATGGCCCAAGCGCAGCAATTGCCTGCCTTGGCCGTTCCCGAAGGCGCTATGCCGTGGGCGCAGCGCTGGGAGCAATACCAAATGCACAACGCGCAGGCGCAAGAGCAGTTGCGCTTGGCTGCAGCGCAATACAACGCAGCCATTGCCCAGTTTCCGGCGCAGTTGCTGGCCGCCATTCTTGGCTTCAAATCGGCCCAAATCTTATGAAAAATTCTCCCCATTCTTCTGGCACTGGCACTGGCACTGGCACTGGTACCGGTGCTGGCCCGCACAGCGTGGCGTTGGCCAGCCAATTGCAGCAGGTGGCTGGCGCGCTGCAAGCCATCTTGGCTGGCCGCTCGGGCAGTGCGGTGCTGGAGGACGTGCCGCCAGCGCTGCGACCCGGCGTGCAGGCGCTGCTGTTTCAGGTACTGCGCCAACTGGGTTGGGCGCAGGCTATTCGGCGCCAACTGGCACCGCGCACGCCGCGCCCGCCGGTCGATGCCTTGCTGTGCAGCGCGCTGGCCTTGCTGGCCGATGCTGAACATTTACCCTATGAGCCGTTTACGCTGGTCAACCAGACCATCGAAGCCGCCAAGCACAGCAGCGCCGTGCGCGCCCAAGCGCCGTTTATCAACGCCTGCCTGCGCCGCTTTTTGCGCGAGCGCGACGTCTTGCAGCAGGCGGTTGCTCAAGACGTCTCGGCGCAGTGGAACCACCCGCGCTGGTGGGTGCAGCGGCTGCAAAAAGACCATCCGCAGCATTGGCAGCAGATATTGCAAGCCAACAACAGCCAAGCGCCGATGGTTTTGCGCATAAACAAGCAAAAAAGCACTCTAGCCCAATACCAGCAAGCGCTTACAGCTATAGATATTGAAGCGTTGCCGGTGGGTGAATCGGGCTTGGTGTTGCGCCGCGCAGTGCCGGTGCAGGCGCTGCCGGGATTTGCCGAAGGCGTGGTGTCAGTGCAAGACGCAGCAGCGCAACTGGCGGCACCGCTGTTGTTGTCGGGGTTGGATATGGCGCAAGGCCCAGGCCAGCCGCTGCGTGTGCTGGACGCTTGCGCCGCGCCCGGTGGCAAAACTGCGCATTTGCTGGAATGGGCTGGCCCCCAAGCAGCACTGCAAGTGACGGCGCTGGATATCGACCCCGTGCGTTGTGCGCGCATCAACGATACCTTGCAGCGCCTCGGTTTGAAGTCGCCCAAACAGGTGCAGGTGCTGGCTGCCGACGCTGGGCGTCCGCAAGACTGGTGGCCCCAGCACTGTGCCAGCCAGTTGTTTGACGCCATCTTGCTCGACGCGCCCTGCACGGCTTCGGGCATCGTGCGTCGCCATCCGGATGTGCGCTGGCTGCGCCGCGAAACCGACATTGCCCAGTTGGCGCAGACGCAAGCACGCCTGTTGGCCACGCTGTGGCCGCTGTTGCGCCCGGGCGGGCGCTTGTTGTATTGCACCTGCTCGGTGTTTCTGGCCGAGGGCGAGCAGCAGATCAAAGCGTTCCTTGCGCGCCACACCGACGCCGCTTTACTGCCCTCGCCCGGGCATTTATGGCCTGGCAAAGGCGCTGCGGCGGGCAGCGTGCCAGACAATCTGAGCCGTGAACACGATGGTTTTTTCTACGCCCTGCTGCACAAGTGCGCGCCTTGAGCGCTTTGAGTGCCTTGGCCCGCGCCACTACTGGCAGGCGGTGCTGGCCTTGCTGCTGTGCTGCGCCTTGGCGCTGCCCACTGGGGTGCGTGCGCAGGCCCAGCCCGTTCAGCACGCTGGCACGCAGCCGCCTGCAGCAGACAGCACGATGCAGCTGGAGCGCAGCGACGATGGCGTGTACCTGAGCGCCACCTTGGCGCTGGCACTGCCGAGCTTGGTCGAAGACGCGCTGCACAAAGGCATTGCCATCTACTTCGTCACCGAAGCCGAAGTGGCGCGCGAGCGCTGGTATTGGTCAGACAAACAAATAGTGCGCGCCGTGCGCTATCTGCGCCTGAGTTACCAGCCGCTGACGCGGCGCTGGCGTTTGAATGTTTCGTCAGCACCGTTTGAGCAAACCGGCTTGGGCGTGGTGCTGGGACAAAACTTTGATGATTTGGACGAGGTGTTGGATGCCATGCAGCGCATTGCACGCTGGAAAATCGCCGAGCCCGACGCTATCACCGCTGGTACGCGCTACCGGGTTGAGTTGGACTTTCGCATCGATTTGTCGCAACTGCCACGGCCACTGCACATTGGCGTACTGGGACGCAGCGGTTGGGATTTAGCGCTGGTGCGCAGCCAGTTGCTGATGGCGGAGCCGTCGCCATGACGCCAGCAGACCAAGACCCGGTGCGCCGCGCCCGCGCCGCGCGTTGGGCGGTCAGCGTCAGCGTCGCCATCATGCTGGCGATTGGCTTGGTGTTGATGTTTTTGCTCACCGTCGCTACCAACAACCGTACCCTGTACGAGCGCAATTACGCTTGGCTGTTTGGTGTCAACGTGGTGGTGGCGCTGCTGCTGTTTGCCGTGCTGGTGTGGGTGGCTGTGCGCTTGGCCACGCGGCTGCGGCGCAAGCGCTTTGGCAGCCGTTTGTTGGTCAAACTGGCGGCTATTTTTGCGCTGGTCGGGCTGGTGCCGGGACTGCTGATTTATGTAGTGTCGTACCAGTTTGTTTCGCGCTCGATTGAAAGTTGGTTTGACGTGCGCGTCGAAGGCGCTCTCAGCGCTGGTGTTAGCTTGGCGCGCGTCACGCTTGAATCGCAAAGCAGTGAAACGGCGGCGCGCACGCGCAGCGCCAGTACACAGTTGGCGCAGGTGCCTAACGCCGCTGCTGGCTTGGTGCTAGAGCGCATCCGCGAGCAGATTGGTGCTGATGACGTCATCCTCTGGAGTGCGTCGGGCCATGTGTTGGCCAGCGCTGGCCAGTCGCGCTTTAGCCTGCAACCCGAACGCTTGTCCAACCAACAATTGCGCACCGTGCGCGAACAAGGTGCGATGGCGTTGATTGAGGGGCTTGATGACTTTGATACCCCTGAGGCCACCAAAAATGCGCGTGTAAAAGCCATTGCTTTGGTGCCCAGTGCCAGTCTAGATATGCTGGATGAAATGCGCTTTTTGCAGGTCACGCTGGCGTTGCCGCCGGTGCTGGTGGCCAACGCCATTGCGGTGCAAGAAGCCAACCGCGAATACCAAGAGCGCGCTTTAGCGCGTGGCGGCCTGCGGCGTATGTATATCGGCACGCTGACGCTGAGTCTGTTTCTTGCCGTGTTCACTGCGGTACTGCTGGCGGTGTTGCTGGGGCGTCAGCTGGCGCGCCCACTGCTGGTGCTGGCCGAAGGTGTGCGCGAGGTGGCCGCTGGCAACCTCAGCCCCAAAGAAGCGCTGCAAGGCAAAGACGAGTTGGACGGCCTGACGCGCTCGTTTGCGCTGATGACCGAGCAGTTGGCCGAGGCGCGCCAGGCGGTAGAAAAAAGCATGGCTGCGCTGGACGCCGGGCGCGAGCGCCTGCAAACCATTTTGGATAACCTGACCGCTGGTGTCATCGTGCTCGATGCCCACGGCGTGGTGCGCACCTCCAACCCCGGTGCCACGCGCATCTTGCGGGTGCCGATGGCCGCCCATGAAGGCCGCCTGCTGGCGCAAGTGCCCGGGCTGGCCGACTTTGCCGAGGCGGTGCAGCGCCAGTTTGATGCCTTTTTAAGCCACCACGACCACCACGGCCTCGACCATTGGCAGCAGGCGTTTGAATTGCACGCCTCGCCCAACGGCGTCGCCCACCATGCCACCAGTTTGGTAGCGCGCGGTGCCGAACTGCCCGATGCTGGGCGGCTACTGGTGTTTGACGACGTCTCTGAAATGGTCTCGGCCCAGCGTGCGCAGGCTTGGGGCGAAGTGGCGCGGCGCTTGGCGCACGAAATCAAAAACCCACTGACGCCGATCCAGTTGTCTGCCGAGCGGCTAGAGATGAAGCTCAACGGCAAACTGCTCGCGCCCGAGCAGGCGCTGCTGACCAAATCCGTCAAAACCATCGTCGATCAGGTCGATGCGATGAAGCGCTTGGTCAACGAATTTCGCGATTACGCCCGCCTGCCCAGCGCCGAACTGCTGCCGCTGGACTTGAACGCGCTGGTCATCGAGGTACTGCACCTGTACGAAGCTGACAACGCCCGCGTCCCGGTGGTTGCTGAATTGGATCCACAGTGTCCGCCCATCCAAGGCGATGCCCAACAATTGCGCCAAATCATCCACAACTTGGTGCAAAACAGCCAGGACGCCACGGCGCAAGCGCAAGCACCAGCCGTTGCTGGTGTTGCTGCGCTGCCTGCTGTGCATATCAGCACACATTGGAGCGCTGGCGCGCAGCGGGTACGTTTGTGTATCAGTGACAGCGG
>CAIRYF010000260.1 GCA_903882725.1 uncultured Simplicispira sp. | reverse complement strand
GATCTGGCTGAAATATCACAATGTGGCATAGGCCATTGAATTCCTATCGCAGGATCGTTATATCGAATTCCACGCTCTTTATCTGGCGAATAGGCAGCACTGACAAAATAAATAATTTCAGTATTTTCTTCTAAAGTAATATACCCATGGGCAAAGCCGCGAGGAAAATAGATCATGCATCTATTACTTTCAGAAAGTTCAACACCACACCATTGTTTGAAAGTGGGTGAATCTGGTCTGATGTCAACAATCACATCATAAAGAGCACCTTTAATGCAACGTATCATTTTCACTTCTGCGCTATCAGGAAGCTGGTAGTGCATTCCCCTAAGAGTTCCTTTTTTATAACTTAAAGAGTTATTCATCTGTATAAATTTTGTTTCTAAGCCAGCATCTTTAAATTCTTTTTCGCAGAAAATCCGCGCAAAAAATCCGCGACTATCTTCGTTTTTTTCTGGACTAATAACAAAAGCGCCAAATAACGGCAAAGGCTGAATAATCACAACAGCAGTCCTATAAATTTTTATGGCAACAAAGCATCCGCAGGCATGGTGTAAGCGTCGATGTCGGCGTAGCACAGCGCCAGCGCATCAGCACCTTGCTGCTGCGCGCGGTACCACGCCATGGTGCGCGCCACGGCAGTCGCCAAAGGCCAGCGCGGCTGCACACCCAGCGCAGTGCGGGCGTGGGCGGTTTCTAGCGCCAGCCAGTGGGCTTCGTGTGGATTAGCAGCTTGCTGATTACTATTATTTTCATAGCTGGTAGCGCTTGCAGGATAAGGGCTAGAGGCCATTTGGACCACATTTTTAACTGTGGCTGCTTCGTGCGGCAGGGGGCCAAAGTTGTAGGCACCAGCGCGCTCGGGCTGTTGCCACAGCACTTCGGCCAAGCGCAGATAGGCAGCCAGGGGTTCGAGTACGTGTTGCCAAGGCCGCGTGGCTTGGGGGCTGCGGATGTGCAAAGTGTCGCCCTGCTGCCAAGCGCGCACGGCGTCGGGCAGCAAGCGGTCTTGCGCCCAGTCACCGCCGCCAATCACGTTGCCTGCGCGTGCCGTGGCCACCGCCACACCTTGCGCAGCCAAAAAGCTGTCGCGGTAGCTGGCCGCTACCAGTTCGGCTGCGGCTTTGCTGGCACTGTAGGGGTCGTGCCCGCCCAGCGCATCGTCTTCACGGTAGGGGTAGGCCCATTCACGGTTGCGATAGACCTTGTCGGTCGTCACCACCACCGCCACGCGCACGCTGGGCTGGCCGCGCAGGGCGTCCAGCACGTGGGCGGTGCCCATGACGTTGGTGGCAAAGGTATCGAGCGGCGCGGCATAACTGGGGCGCACCAGCGCTTGCGCGGCCAAGTGCAGCACCACGTCAGGCTGGGCGCAGCGCACGGCAGCCGCTACGGCGGCGGCGTCGCGAATGTCGGTCAGCTGGCTGTCCATGCCTTGCGCCACCTGCGCCAGCGTGAACAGCGCCGGTGTGCTGGCCGGTGCCAGCGCCAAGCCCGTGACCTGCGCACCCAAGCGCTGTAGCCACAGGGCCAGCCAAGCGCCCTTAAAACCGGTGTGACCGGTCAGCAGCACGCGCTTGCCGCGCCAAAAAGAGGGGTTGGGGTACATCCAAAGTTACCAAGTTTTCCAAGGTGCTTGGCCCGATTGCCACAGCTCTTCAAGCAGCGTTTTTTCGCGCAGCGTGTCCATCGGCTGCCAAAAACCAGCGTGCTCAAACGCCTGCAACTGGTCTTGTGCGGCCAGGGTCGCCATGGGTTCCAGCTCCCAGCTGGTCTGGTCGCTGGCCACCAGCTCCAGCACTTCGGGCTGCAACACAAAAAAACCACCATTGATCAGGCCGCCATCACCCCGGGGTTTTTCGATAAAAGCGCTGACGCGGCTGCCTTCAATTTGCAAAGCACCGTAGCGCCCGGGCGGTTGCACAGCGGCCACAGTGGCCAGCTTGCCGTGGGCGCGGTGAAAGGCAAATTCTGCCGTCAAGTCAATGTCGGCCACGCCGTCGCCGTAGGTGAAGGCGAAAGATTCGCCGGGCGTCAGGTAGTCGCGCACCCGGCGCAGACGGCCACCGGTCATAGTGCTGTCGCCGGTGTCCACCAGCGTGACGCGCCACGGCTCGGCGTGGCGGCGGTGAACTTCCATGCGGTTTTCTGCCATGTCAAACGTCACATCCGACATATGCAAAAAGTAGTTGGCGAAATACTCTTTGATGACATAGCCCTTGTAGCCCAGGCAAATGATGAAATCGTTGACGCCGTGCGCGGCGTACATCTTCATGATGTGCCACAGAACAGGGCGCCCACCAATCTCAATCATCGGCTTGGGCCGCAGGTGCGATTCTTCAGATATGCGCGTGCCCAGGCCACCGGCAAGGATGACGGCTTTCACGCTCAAGCCTCCTCGGGCGTGGTGTCGATCCAGCGCTGGAACATGGCGAAATAGGCGTCTTCTACGTCGCGGGCAAAACCGGGCTCGTCCATAAGCGGGCTGGCTTGCATCTCAGCACGCAAGCCTGAGCGCAACTTGGCCAACGCAGGCAGGTCGCTGGCCAGCGCTACCAACTTGTCAAGGTACTCGTCTTTTGAATGGGCAATCCACTCAGGATGGCCTAGTGCGGTCAATATCCCTGATCCTAGGGTACCCATGCTGGGCGCGCCCGCCAAAGAAATATAGGGCAGACCCATATAGAGTGATTCGATCAAGGTG
>CAIRYF010000259.1 GCA_903882725.1 uncultured Simplicispira sp. | reverse complement strand
GCCCAATGCCATTTTGTTTATCGACGAAATCCACACGCTGATTGGCGCGGGCGCGGCCTCGGGCGGCACCATGGATGCCTCCAACTTGCTCAAACCGGCGCTGTCCAACGGCACGCTCAAGTGCATTGGCGCTACCACCTTCACCGAATACCGGGGCATCTTTGAAAAAGACGCGGCCCTGTCGCGCCGCTTTCAAAAGGTGGACGTGGTTGAGCCGACCGTTGCCGAGACGGTGGACATTCTCAAAGGGCTCAAGTCGCGCTTTGAAGAGCACCACAGCGTCAAATACGCCGCTGCCGCGCTGCAAGCAGCGGCCGAGTTGAGCGCCAAGTACATCAACGACCGCCATTTGCCCGACAAAGCCATTGACGTGATCGACGAGGCCGGTGCTGCCCAGCGCATCTTGGTGGCCAGCAAGCGCAAAAAGACCATTGGCAAGGCCGAGATTGAAGAAATCGTCGCCAAAATCGCCCGCATTCCCCCGGCCAACGTCTCCAACGACGATCGGGGCAAGTTGCAGGTGCTAGAGCGCGACCTGAAAAGCGTGGTGTTTGGCCAAGATAAAGCACTCGAAGTGCTGGCCTCCGCCGTGAAGATGGCGCGCTCGGGGCTGGGCAAGCCGGACAAGCCGATTGGCTCGTTCTTGTTCAGCGGCCCCACGGGCGTGGGCAAGACCGAAGCGGCCAAGCAGCTGGCCTACATCTTGGGCATTGAGCTGATTCGCTTTGATATGTCCGAGTACATGGAGCGCCATGCCGTCAGCCGCATGATTGGCGCGCCGCCGGGCTACGTCGGTTTTGACCAAGGCGGCCTGTTGACCGAGGCCATCACCAAAAAACCGCACGCCGTGCTGTTGCTGGACGAAATCGAAAAAGCGCACCCCGACATCTTCAACGTGCTGCTGCAGGTGATGGACCACGGCACGCTGACCGACAACAACGGGCGCAAGGCCGATTTTCGCAACGTCATCATCATCATGACGACCAACGCGGGTGCCGAGACCATGAACAAGGCAACCATCGGCTTCAACAACCCGCGCCAAGCGGGCGATGAAATGGTCGATATCAAACGCCTGTTTACGCCTGAGTTTCGCAACCGCCTCGACGCCATCGTCAGCTTCAAGGCGCTGGATGAAAACGTCATCCTGCGGGTGGTCGATAAGTTCTTGCTGGAGTTGGAGCAGCAACTGGCCGAGAAGAAGGTCGAAGTCACCTTCACCGACGATTTGCGCAAGCATTTGGCCAAGAAGGGCTTTGATCCGCTGATGGGCGCGCGCCCGATGCAGCGCCTGATCCAAGACATGATTCGCCGCGCTTTGGCCGACGAATTGCTGTTTGGTCGCCTGACCGACGGTGGCCGCCTGACGGTGGACATCGAGTTGGGCAAGGACGACAAGGGCGCTGAGACCTCGCAGGTGCGGCTGGACATTCAGCCGTTGACCAAAAAAGAGCGCATTGCCAAAGCCGAGCCGACCGAGCCGCAAGAGGCCACGGCGGGCTGATAAGCGCTCTGCACCCAGGCCGGCAACCGCAG
>CAIRYF010000258.1 GCA_903882725.1 uncultured Simplicispira sp. | reverse complement strand
TGACGCGCTGGCCGAGCTGGTGCGCGGCGTTGATGCACTGGCGCAAGACCCGGCGGCCCTGGCCGACTTGTGCCGCAGCGCTTTGGCCGAGGTGCTGAACAAAATGCCCGCAGAAGTGAGCAGCACTTTGACAGCCTCGGCATCTGCTGCGGCGCTGGACGACTTGCCCCGCCTCGATCAGCCCGAAGATTTGCTGGCCTTGCTGCGCGATGCCGAAGCCACCTTGCTGGCCCGCTTGAACCCTGCCAGCCGCAGTGAGGTGGCCTGATGAAAATTCACACCCTGTTTTTGCACGCCTTTGGCCCGTTTACGCAAACGGTGCTGGACTTCAGTGGCAGCGCCCAACTGCACTTGGTGTATGGCCCCAACGAGGCGGGCAAATCGTCGGCACTGCGGGCCATGGGCGACTTGCGCTATGGCATTCATGCGCAGAGCAAAGACGATTTTCTCCACGCCTACCGCGAGATGTCTTTGGCAGGCACTTTTGTCGATGCCTCCGGCCAGCTGCTGGGGCTGGCGCGGCGCAAAGGCAATAAAGACACGCTGCTGCTGGCCGACCCGCAGACCGGCGCGCCGCTGGCCGGTAGCACGGTCACCCCGGCGATGTTGCTGGCGCTGACGGGCGGCGTCGATCGGCAGCAATTTGACACTTTGTACGCGCTGGACGCCGAGCGCTTGCGCAAAGGCGGGCAACAGCTGATCCAAGGCGAAGGCGAATTGGGTGCAGCGCTGTTTGAAGCCAGCACCGGCACCGCGGGCATCCAAGCCATGCTGACCACACTGGCCAACGACGCCAAACGCTATTACGCGCCGCGTGGCCAGACGATGGTGCTCAACGAGGCGGCGCGCCAGCTCGATGAGGCGCAGCAGCGCTACAAAAAAGCCATCACCCGCCCCGACCACTGGAAGCAGCTAGAGCGCGCCCAGCAAGAAGCCCAGCAGCAACTGACCGACATCCGCACACAACTGACCGGCCAGCGCCAGCGCGTGGCGCAATTGACCGAGCTGCGCGCTGTCGAGCCCTTGCTGCGCGACTTGGACGCTGCCGCGCAGCACTGGCAACAGGTGCAGGGCAGTGTGGCCTTGGCCGCCGATGCCCGCGAACAGCGCTTGGCCACGCAAGAGCAAGCCCGTCAAGCGCAAGAAATGCTGCAAGCGGCCAACGCCGCCTTGCAACAGTGCCAGCAAGACTTGCAAGGCCAGTCGCCCGAGCCGCTGCTGTTGGCGCACAGCGGCGCCATTGAGCGCCTGCACACCGACGCCGCCCAGGTGCGGCGCACGCGCGATGAAGTGGCGCGTTTACAAGCCATCACCCACACCGAAGCCGAACAACTGCACGCCCAAGCCGAGCGTTTGGGCGTGCCCGTCAGCGCGGGGCACGCCCCGCACTCCCTGCACGCCATATCGGCGCAAATGCCCTCTGCCGACGAGCACAGCGCTGCCGACCAAGCGCTGCAACAGCTGCACGACGCCCGCCACAGCCTGCACAGCGCCGTCGCCCAGCAAGAGGCTTTGACGGCCCGCCAGCAACAGCTACGGCAACTACAACAACAAGCGCAGGCGCTGGTGTCGCCGCCGCAGCAGCAGGCGCTGTCCTTGGCGTTGCAGCGCGCGCTGTCCTTGGGTGATGCCCAACCGCGCCGAGAGGCCTTGCAGCGCGCCGCCGACGCCGACCAGCGCAAGCTGCAACAAACCCTGCAAGACATGGGCTTGACATCGGCGCAGGACTTGTCAGCGCGGGGACATTTGGCCAGCGCCCGCATTGACGACTATGAGCAAGCGCAAAACGCATGGCACAGCGCCGCCGCACTCGACCTCAACGAATTGCAAACACTGGACAAGCACCTGGCCGAGCAACAACGCCGCCGCGCCAGCTTGGGCGCTGTGGGCGAAGTCGTCACCGCCGCCACTTTGCAGCAAGCGCGGGCGCTGCGGGCGCAAAGCTGGCAGGGCGTGCGCGCTGCGTGTATGAACCCGCTCTCGGCCAACCACACCGCGCTGGTGCAAGACTTTGAGCGCGCCCAAAGCGAGGCCGACCGCCAAGCCGATTTGCTGCGCGAAGGAGCGCAACGCGCCGCGCAGATCACCGAATGCGAGCAGCGCATTGCCGAAATGCAGCAAGCGCAGCAGGCGCTGATCGCCCGCCAAGCCGAGCGCCAGACAGCGCTGGCCGCCAGCCAAGCGCGCTGGGCGCAGACGCTGGCCCAAGCTGGCGTGCCTCTGGGCGGCGCCGCCGAAGTGCGCGAATGGCTGCAACTGCGCCACAGTGCGCTAGAGCAACAAGAGCGTTGGCAGCAAAAGAGCGAGGAACAAACGGCACTGCAAGCGCAAATCGACAGCGCCCAAACCGCGCTATGGACCGCGCTCGCCGCTTTGGGCGCGGTCATGCCAACAGACGCCAGCGATTTGGCCAGCCAAGTGGCGCTCGGCACCGCTTTGGAACGCGATCTGGTACGCCAGCGCGCCGCCATCGAACAGCGCCGCCAAGACTTGGCCGATGTGGCGCAAGGCCTCCAAGCACAAGCGCGCCAAGTCGCGCAACAACAGCAGCAAGTCCAAGCCAGCCAAAACGCCCTCAGTGTGCATTGCCAGCGGTTGTACCTGTGCGCTGATGCTGCGCCAGCGCAGGTGCGGGCGCAATGCCAAGCGATGCGCGACTGGAGCAGCGCTTATCTGCTGCACCACAAACAATTGCTGCAACTGCACGCCCTGCAAGCCCACGCCAGCGCATTGGCCAGCGACGCCGCAGCGCTGGGCGCGCGGCTGAACGAGCCTTTGAGCGAGCCGATAGAACTTTGGGTAGACGCGCTGGCGCGCCGCTTGGCGCAATCGCGCGAGGCCAGCGCCCTGCACGCCGCGCTGCGCAAGACCGAGGCCGCCGAACACCAGCGCCAACAGCGTGCCCAAGCCCTTTTGGCCGGTGCCCAGCAAACGCTGGCTGCGCTGTGCGCGCAGGCGCAGGTAGACCAAGCCGACGCGCTGCCCGAAGCCGAAGCGCAGTCGCAGCAACGCCGCACTGCCGAGCAGCGCTGGCAGGCATTGACGCTGCAACTGGCCAAAACCTCCGCGCAAGACGCCAACGCCCTGCGCGCAGCGCTGGCGCAGCAAGACAGCGCCGCGCTAGAGCAAGAAAAACAGACGTGCATTGCGCATATCGAGCAGCTAGAGGGCGACGAAAAAACCGCCATCGCCACCGTGTACGTCGCCCAACAGGCGCTGGCGGCTATCGACACCTCTGACGCTGCCGCGCTGGCGCGCGAAGAAATGGAGTCCGCCGTGGCCCGCTACCGCGCTGGCGTGCGCCCGTGGGCGCAACTGAAACTGGCCCACGCCCTGCTGTCCCAAGCGCTGCGCCGCCACCGCGAGCAGGCGCAAGGGCCGGTGCTGGCGCTGGCCAGCGGCTATTTTTGCCAGATGACTGGCGGGCGCTTTGCACGCTTGCTGGTCGATGCCGATGGCCATGGCCATGGCGAAAACCCACTGCTGCTGGCCCAGCCCGAGCAGGGCGCGCCCATCGGCATCGCCGCGCTGAGTGAAGGCACCGCCGACCAATTGCACCTAGCGCTGCGTTTGGCCGCGCTGCAAGTGCAGCGCCAGCCCGAGCGCCAAACGTCGCAAACGTCGCCAATGCCACTGGTGCTGGACGACGTGCTGATGACTGCCGACGACACCCGCGCCGCCCAAATACTGCAAGCGCTAGCGCAGTTTGCCGCGCAGCACCAAGTATTGGTGTTTACCCACCACCAACACCTGCTGGATATTGCAAAGCGCACCCTGCCCGCTAACGTGCTGCAGGTGCATAAGTTAACAACAAAAAATCAGCTGCTATAAAAATCAAACCCAGATCAGCGGCTGACCAGCACGGGGATTTTTCCGTGCGTCAGCACTTTTTGCGTTTCGCTGCCCATCAGCAGCCCTTCGATGCCCCGGCGGCCGTGCGAAGCCATGACGATCAGATCGCAGCCGTGGTCTTCTGCGGCCTTCAAGATGGCTTCGTAAGGGCGGTCATTGGTGCTTTGGGTGGTGTTGCACGGCACGCCTTCTTCTGCTGCGGCAGTGCGCACAAAATTCAGCGCAGCATCGGCCTGCAGCTGGGCTTGGCCCTCAAAAATCGCTTGCGTGTCTTCGATGATGGCGCCCGCGTAGGCAAAAGGGCGAAACTGTGGCATGGCATAAAACCCCGTCACTTGGGCACCCAACATACGTGCCAAACGCAGACCGTAGCGCACGGATTTTTCAGACAAAGGCGATCCATCGGTGGGTAGCAGCAGATGTTGGTACATGGGGTTCTCCGGGAGTAGTTAGTGGCAAAAAATGCCTATGGCCCTTATACAGTAAGCGCTAATAGCTATCAAATTATTTAAATTTAATTCGAAATTCACGAAGACAGCGCTTGCAATACCTCGGTCTCAATTTGGATTTGGTGTGAGCTGCTTTGTAGCTCTGGGCCGTGGATCAAAAAGGTGTCTTCGACCCGCTCGCCCAGTGTGCTGACCTTGGCCAGTTGCACGCTCAAACTGTGGCGCGCCAGTACCCGCGCCACCAAATACAGCAGACCAGCGCGGTCGCTGGCCGAAATGCCCAGCAGCCAGCGCTGTGCTTTTTCATCGGGGCGCAAGGTGACGCGCGGGGTGAACGGAAAGCTCTTGGCACGCCGTGACAGGCGTCGCCGACCTGGCTCGGGCAGCGGACCATTTTCTTCAATCGCCTGCGTCAAATCGTTTTCGACCATGTGCGTCAGCTCGCGATAGTGATCGGGCAGCGTCGGGCTGATGACCTGAAAGGTATCCAGCGCGTAGCCATTGCTGGTGGTGTGGACACGCGCATCCAAGATGCTGAAGTTGGCCTGGTCAAAGTAGCCGCAAAT